>JAAXUP010000120.1 GCA_013335935.1 Eubacteriaceae bacterium
GCCGCAAAAAATGCATTTAAAAGTATGAGCAATGCAAGAAGCAAAAGCTGTCCGACCATATTTTATTCCCCCATATCTGATTTAAACTAAAGCATTACCTATTAACATTATACCCTGTATCACCGCCGGCTTAACAGTAATTTTTTATCAGCAAGAATAGCGTACATACAATGTACGATTTATAATGTACGACAAAAACAAAGAAGCCTTTGGCTTCTTTATTTTAAGTAATATTATCGATGTACGACACGGCATTCAATGCGGCTACCTGGCCTTCGCCGGCAGCTTTTATGTATTGGTAGGGCTTTCCTGTGCAGTCTCCTGCAGCATAAAGTCCTTTGATATTAGTCTCCATCTGCCGATTCACCGTAAAGTGGCCGCCTTCGACTTCCACCCCTGGCACCAGCTGATCCAGCATGATCATGTCTTTCAATAGGAAGATCCCGTCTGCTTCCACTTCACCGTTATGTAGCACAAGTTTCTCCGCCTTATCAGTACCGATAATTTCTCTGGGCATCCCCTTGATTAGTTTTACCCCGGATTTAAGTTTCTTCACTTCGTCGTACATGGGGATGTAGTATACTTCTTTTGCAACATCCAGCATGAAATTGGCATCCTCTTCCCCGTGGGGTTCATAACCAACGATTGCCACCGTCTTGTTCTTGAAGAGCGGAGCGTCGCAGGTGGCGCAATATCCCACACCCTTGCCAAGGAATTCATTTTCTCCCGGGAGTATCCTGCCGGTGCTTACACCTGTTGCCACAATGACCGCGGTTGCCTCATACAGCTTTTCTTTAACTGCAAGGACAAAATAGTTTCCCATGGAATAAACGGCATCCACTTTTTCTTCTGAGATCTCTATATCCATGCTCTGAAGATGGCCAATAAACCGATCCTTCAGCTCATTTCCTGAAATTCCATAGAATCCCGGGTAATTGTCTATTCTTGGGGATTTAACAAGCTTATGACTCAAGTCTCTGCTGCCAAACAGCTTGATCTTCTTTTTTCGGATCACGGCGTTGATAGCAGCAGCCACTCCCGCCGGCCCGCTTCCTATAATAATGATATCGTATCGGTCGTTCATTTGAATTTCTCCTTACAATGTGGTGACTTCAGAACGGAACGCACGAAATGCGTTCCCTACAAACTACCCCAAGCAACATTTCAACACTTTTCGGGCGAACACTGTTCGCTCCTACTGTGCCGATTTTCGACACTTCAACGTTTTTGCTTTTGTTTTTGGCCAAGCACCTAAAATCATTTTAGCACTTCAACGCTTTTCGCTTTTCGCTAACCTCTATTCACCTACCGCTAACCCAGCCTCGCTGTCACGAAAAAAAGCTTATGTCTCGAGAAAATCGATCTCCAATACCTTCAGATTTTCTTACGCTCATATTCACCGGCACATTACTGAAATACCTTATGGAAATGTTCCGGCTCAGATTCGCTGTAAAAACATCCTGTTTTTCCCGAAAACCTTTGATATTTCAGAGGATTTTCTAATCTCGCCAACCGCAAAAATTTTCTTAGACAGCGATGCTGATTTGCTTGTGCACCTGCAGTGCGGTGAAATGTTAAAGTGCCGAACGCACCTTCGGTGCGATAAAGTGTTCAAAAGACAAAAAACTGAAAGCATTCTTTTGTTTCAAATCGCTTTATTGTTTTTGCTTTTCGCACTTCAACATTTAAACACTTTCACGCCTTTTGTTTTTCCCCAACCACCTAACCACCTAGTCACCCAACCACCTAATAAGTCATAAGTCTCAAGTCCTAAGTCTTAAGTATGCCAGATTTATGCACTTCAACGTTTTTGCCTTTGGCTAATTGCTATTCACCTAGAGGCTAGCTCCTATACGTATTTACTCAAAAGCTTAACAAAAGCATCCTTCGGTTTGAAGCCTACGACGCCTTCTTTTGCGACGCCTTCATGAAATAGCATGATTGTTGGTATGCTTGTCACCTGGAGCGCTTCAGATACTTCTGGATTTTCATCAACATTTATTTTTACAACTTTGATTTTTCCTTCATAATCCTTGCTCAGTTCTTCCATAACCGGCGATACCATTCTGCAGGGTCCGCACCATGGCGCCCAGAAATCAACCAATACCGGTTCTTTGTTGTTTATTACTTCTTCTACAAATGTGCTGTCCATAACTTCTTTCATTTTCACATTCCTCCATATTTTCATTCATTATTGTTTTTATTTCTTTAGCAGCAGGTGAATTACCCATTCTGCTTGTTACATCCATTATATACCCCCTAAGGGTATATGTAAACCCTATCTTTTTGTTTTTTTGTGTGCCTTATTATTCCTTAAACGGGAAGACCGGGATGTTGAAAAGAAGTTCCAAATGCAGTAAACTGTAATAGCAAGGACAAAATTGATCCGGAGGAACCTATGAATATAAAAAGTTTTTTACGTTTGGCTGAAATTCAGACAAAGGTAGCCAGCCAGATCCCATTGATGATGGGTACAATGTATGTGCTTTTCAGGTATTCGACCTTCAAGCCCTTAAATTTCCTTCTGATGTTGGTTTCACTTCTTAGCTTTGATATCGCTACTACCGTGATCAACAATTATATGGATTTCAAGAAAGCCATCAAAAAAGAAGGTTATGGGTATGAGCGGCACAATGCCATGGTCAGATATGGTCTTCGGGAATCGGACGTCCTTATCCTGCTGTCTGTATTGATCTTAACCGCAGTGGCAGCGGGTATATTTCTTTTTCTTAACACTTCCATTATAACACTTCTTGTGGGAATGATCTCCTTTGCCGTAGGAATCCTTTATACCTTTGGACCGGTGCCTATATCCAGGACTCCCTTTGGGGAAATCTTTTCAGGCTTCATTATGGGCTTTTTTATCATCTTCCTGTCGGTTTATATTCACGTATATGACAGCACTCTCATAAGTATCAGCTTGATCAGCGGCTTCTTATCCCTGGATGTTGATGTGCTGGAAATGTTGAGGCTTGCACTTTTCTCCTTTGCCCCCATCATATGCATCGCCAACATCATGCTGGCAAACAACATCTGCGATATGGACGACGACATCATCAATTTAAGGTATACCCTACCCGTTTATATAGGAAAAGAAAATGCGCTTAAATTATTTGAATATTCCTACATGGCTGTCTATCCGGTAATGCTCCTGATGATTCTATCCGGAACAGTTCCTCTGGTATTTGCGCTGTATCTGGCAACTCTCATTCCCGTAAGAAAGAACATTAAAATTTTCATGAAGCTACAGACTAAAAGGGACACTTTTGTCATGGCCATTAAAAATTTTATGCTCATGAATGCCACGCAGATCTTACTCATGGGCATTGCGCTGATTATCATGTAGCAAACGCGAAAACAGCGCATATCACCCATGCGCTGTTCAATTGATCTGAATTTTAAAAGATCCTCCATCAAGGACATGCAATAAAAACTTGAGAGAGAGTTATTAACAAATTACCCTGCATGAAGGATCTTTCAAAATACAGATTCCGTATCTGATATTAACCACGACTAATGTTTGTGGCGTGTTAACATTATAACTCAAGATATTACTCTTGTGTTATATTATTTTTCTGTATTAATCCAATATCGATTATTATTTCACTAAATAACGAAACTTTTTTAAGGAAAAGAGGATGTTCCGGAGAACATCCTCTTTTTTTGCATTATTCTTATATTTTTCCTACAAAATCAATTCCATACTGAACAGCCTGACCAAGAGCATCTTCGTCCGGATTCCAGGTCGCCCGGATCCCTTCATCCACCATCTCGAAACCGGCTTCCTTGAGCCATTCCGTGATGACTTTAACCGACTCTCCGCTCCAGCCGTAAGTGCCGAAGGCTCCTGCTTTTTTTGTTTTGAAAGCTAATCCCTTGATCATTTCCAAAATCCCTGCTGCGGCATAGGTGATCCCTTTGTTCACTGTAGGGGAGCCGAAAATGATGGCCTTGGATTTAAACACTTCCGCCAGGACATCATTTTTATCGGAATGGGAAAGGTTGTAGAGTTTGACGGTAACTTCGCTGTCCGCTTTTTGGATCCCATCTGAAATTGCCTGGGCAAGTCTTCTCGTCCCGTCCCACATGGTGTCATATACAATGGTGATCTGATTTTCCTTATAGTCGTTTGCCCATTCCAGATATTTCTCAACGATCTGGGCAGGGTTGTCCCTCCAGACCACTCCATGGCTGGTGCAAATATAATCCAGCGGCAGGTTGAAGCTTAGGACCTCTTTGATTTTATTGGCGACCATCTTATTAAAAGGCGTTAAGATGTTGGCATAGTATTTCAAAGCCTCGGCATATAGTTCGCTTTGATCCACCAGGTCATTGAATAAATGCTCTGTTGAGAGGTGCTGTCCGAAACCGTCTGTACTGAAGAGGATGTTGTCTCCAGACATGTAGGTAAACATGGTATCCGGCCAATGAAGCATCCTGGCTTCGACAAAGGTGAGTGTGGATTTACCAATGTTCAGAGTATCTCCGGTTTTTACCGGTACAAAATTCCAGTCCTGATGGTAATGGCCTTTAAGAGATTTCACACCGTTTGCCGTGCAATAAATCGGTGTGTTTGGGATTTCCTGCATCAAATAGTACAGGCTTCCGCTGTGGTCGATTTCCGCATGATTGACGACGATATAGTCAATATCATTCAGATCGATCTCTTTTTTAAGATTGGCGATGAATTCCTTATTGTAGGGTTCCCAGACCGTATCGATCAGGACATTTTTCTCATCCCTGATCAGATAGGAGTTGTATGAGGTGCCTTTATGTGTAGAAAGCTCGTCTCCGTGAAATCTTCTAAGCTCCCAGTCTATCTTTCCCACCCAGCTAACCTTGTCCGTAATTTTTTTACTCATTAATATGCCTCCTTGTTAAGTTATTGTCAATTGATTTCTTTACTTAATAATATATACCATTTTTGTTCCTGTCAAAACAAAAAAAATAGCTTTTATCTCAGAATATATCCCTTTGCCACAGAATCTTCGATCACTTCGTTGATATATTCCCACATTTTTGGAGCATGATCTTTCAATATGGAATTCCGCTCAAGGATCTTCTCCTTGGTGACTTCAGGTCTTTTCCAGGTATGTCCTTCCGTCATGCTGTTAAGAAGCAGCGGCTGCATCCTGTCCAGGCACGCGGCAAATTTGGATTCGCTGGTGCTCCGGCTTTCAAATTCTTCCCAAAGTTCCCACATTTCCCTCTCCTGGTCCTCGGGAAGGATGGAAAAAAGTCGGGAAGCGCTTTCCCTTTCCCTAAACTCCTTATCCAGGTGCCCGTCATCATCATAGCAAAAAGTATCTCCAGCATAGATCTCCACCAGATCGTGGATGATGGTCATTTTCATGGCTTTGAAAAGATCCACCTCTGGATCGATGAAATGCTCCTTTAAAAGCATGGCCATGATGGTGATATGCCAGGAATGCTCAGCGTCATTTTCATTTCTTCTTGTACCAGTCAGAACACTCTGCCTGAAAATATCTTTGAGTTTATCGATCTCGATAATAAAATCGATCTGCTTTCTTAACCTTTCCATCATACCCTCCATAGCTTTCATCTGATTCTTTCATTTTATCATAAATCCTCCCAGAACGAAAAAAAA
>JAAXUP010000227.1 GCA_013335935.1 Eubacteriaceae bacterium
CGACCGGGCTGGCGGACTCATGATGTACGGGATCCCCAACATGAAGCTTGAAAAAAGGTTTGTGGAAAGACGGCTGGATTTTATGAAGGCGTCAGGAATCAAATTTGTCTTCAATACGGAAGTTGGAAAAGATATCAAGGCACAGGAACTGGTTGATACCTTTGACGCCGTGGTTTTATGCGCGGGAGCAACCAAAGGCCGTGGACTGGATGTGGAAGGAAAAGAGCTGAAGGGGGTACACTTTGCGGTAGACTTCCTGAAGGCCAACACCAAAAGCCTCCTGGATTCCAATCTGGCGGATGGCAACTACATCAGCGCAAAAGGCAAAAATGTGATCATCATCGGCGGTGGCGACACCGGTACGGACTGTGTGGGAACCTCCATACGACACGGCTGCGAAAGCGTGTACCAGTTCGAGATCCTGCCTGAACCGCCTAAGAAGCGGATAGAGGAGTCCAACCCTTGGCCAGAGTGGCCAAAGAAGGTCAAAGTTGACTACGGCCAGGAAGAGGCTATCAGCCTTTACGGATCGGATCCAAGAAATTACCTGATTTCCACGAAAAAAATCGTTGGAAATGAAAAGGGAGAAGTCAAGGAAGTCCACACGGTAGAAATCACCTGGGGAAAAGACGCTGCAGGAAGATTTGTACCACAGGAAGTTCCCGGAAGCGAAAAGGTTTGGAAAGCGGACATCGTGCTTTTGGCCATGGGCTTCATCGGACCGGAGGATACCATCCCGGCTGAACTGGCGCTGGAGCGAGATTTCAGAAGCAATGTGAAGGCGGAGTACGAGGTTTTCGAAACGAATGTGGAGAAGGTATTCACCGCAGGGGACATGAGAAGAGGCCAAAGCCTTATCGTTTGGGCCCTCCAGGAAGGCAAGCTTGCTGCCAGAGAAGTGGATAAATACCTCATGGGTAAAAGCGTAATCAAGTAAAAACAAGCACTGAAGGAAAATGAGAATTTCATTTTTCTCCAGTGCTTTTCTAATGCTGCCTTAAAATCATAATTCTTCCGAGTTCCAGTTTAAACCTTCCTGGATTCTCTGGCGAATGCTTGCTGTCAGAGAGTCCATGGCTTCCGATACGGGGGTTTCCTTCAAAGTGACTAGGCTATACTCCACGGAAACATCAAATTCTTCGATGGGCTTTAACGTCAGATTAGGGGGCAGATGTTCCGGATTGCCTGAAAAGAACCCAACCGCCATATTCGCGCTGCAAAGATCAAATTGAATGGCAAGTTCGGAAGGGTTGATGAATAGCTTCGGTTCAATGCCGTATCGGGTCAGCGCGTCCAGTGTATGGGAATATTTAGTATCTTCGTTTAGTGTGATAATGCGCTCCTTCTTTAGGTCGTAAACTGTAAGGTTTTTTTTGGCAGCCAGCGGACTGTTTCGGTTGATGACCGCATACACCTTCGCCTTGCAGTTAAGAAGGGATTTCAGCTCTTTCCTTTCCAGGGGAGCGGTGGTTAAGGCCATGTCCACCTCTTTTGAAATCACGGCGGTTTCGCAGTCTTTGTCCGGATAACGCCTGAAGACAATATTGATCTCAGGATAGTCCAGCATAAATTGGCTGATGAAATTTTTGGGAAGCATATAGAAAATGCCCTCGGCGTACCCCACATGGAGGGATGTTCTTTTATTGTCTTTTATTAAACGAATTTGTTGCTCCATGAGTTGGTATTCGTTAAGAATGTTGGTAGCATGATTGTAGAACTGTTTTCCATATTCTGTTAACTCTAAACCGTTGGTTGTACGGTTGAACAAGGTTACGTCAAGCTGAGTCTCCAGGTTGATGATGGCCTTGCTTAATCCCTGCTGAGAGATATGCAAATTTTTAGATGCCCTGGCGGTGCTTTTTTCTTTACAGATTTCCATGAAAAATTCTATATGCCTGATATTCAATGCCATCCCCACTTTCCCGTTATTCTAACTGCTATTATACCGGATTGCACACTGAAGTACAACCTTTGGTTGTATCTTAAGGAACAAAAAGAAGTTTTACTTTGATCAAAAGATGCCTTACGATAAACAGGTAAGTTGTGTGAAAAAATTAATAAGCAGAAAAGGTGGCGTGAAATGAAATCAGCAGGTAAGAAAGGTTTAGTTCTGTTTCTTTGTTTATCTCTATTGTTT
>JAAXUP010000228.1 GCA_013335935.1 Eubacteriaceae bacterium
GCGGAAGCTGGAAGTTCATCATCATCTTCGGCCTCTTTATCGCCATTTGGATCGGCGTGAACCTGCTGACGCTCTTCGCCAAACCGTTCGACCCTTTTCCCTTCATTCTGCTCAACCTCGTACTCTCAACGCTCGCCGCCCTCCAGGCCCCGGTAATCATGATGAGCCAGAACCGCCAAGAAGAACGCGACCGCCAGCGAGCGATCTACGACTACAAAGTGAACCTGAAGGCCGAACTCGAAATCCGCCAACTCCACCAAAAAGTCGATCACCTGCTCTCAAAGCAATGGGAACGCCTGGTTGAAATTCAGGAGATTCAGATGGAGCTGATTAATGAGTTGAGGGAGAAGAAGTAGATTATTGGAGGAAAGCAGCGATAAAAAGAAAAAGCAACCGGTCCCAAATTGCGAACGGTTCGAACCGCTGAAACATTCGATGCATAAACAATATCATCAGTATCAGCGAACCAAAAATCAATTTTCGAACGTGATTTTCATCTTCATGCCCAGCGCTTTCGAGTAGCGATACATCGTCGAGAGGCGAATATCCTCGGCATGATTCTCGATGCGGGAGATTGCCGTTTTCTTGGTTTTCAGCAAAGCCGCCATCGCATCCTGCGTCAGCCCGGCTTTTTTGCGAGCTTCTTTCAGCATGACCCCGATTTTGAACTCCTCAAACCCCTCGTCGAAGTCCGCCGCAAACTCGGGATCGACCTTTTTACGCTTTTCTATGTATTTGTCAAGATCATCCACGCAATTCGCCCTCTTTGGTTATTTTTTTGTCACGTATATCGTTTCCATAATAAAGAGAAATAATAAAATCAGTAAAGAAAAAGAATTTGTATTAAAAAACCATACACCACAGCAATTAATCCATACATAAACATTATTGGCCCAAGGATAGGCCATAACGTTGCATAAATCAACCTTTTCGAAGGACTCCAATGCCATTTTTTATAATCACCCTCATGATTGTATATGTAATTCTTGAGCCAATATATCGCCTCATTAATTAATACAATTAAGCGACCAATCACAGGGTAGATTATAAAAGACAACCAAAAATATGGCCATATAGATTTCGACACTAAATTATAATCCCCAAAATAAATAACATTGTAAATCGTAAACCAAAAAAAATAAACATGCTATAATAGTTATAGCAACTGCGAAAAATACGCCTTCAACCTTAATACTTTTATCGCCTTCCATTTTATCTAAATATTGTTTATAGGTTATTTAAAACAATATTAACAAAGTAACTATACAAAAAAAGCAATAACACTTATTCATTTATACAGCAACTCTGGCAAATCAATATTTGCAATAGTTGCTTTTAATTCAATTTCACGCTGAATATTCTCATAATCTGAGCGATTTTTCATTAATGCCCATTTTGACCGGAGTAAGTGTGTGTCTTGCTCACTTATGTAAGGTCTAATTGCGTTTATTCGTTGTTCAAAAGAAGTGTTCATTTGCATGTCGGTATACACAAGAAAGGACTGTTGCCCAAAGAGATATATACTATATAAAGCACACACATACACTGAAAAACGCGCCAAATGGAAAACATTCTTTAAAATCGCCTTATCCATTGATTTCATACCCTCTGATTTGGCTTTATGATATAATTGCTTCCTAAGTAGAGATCCAATTAAATAACCAATCGGACTACTAATAACGGCTGATGCAAAAAACACATAAATAAGAATAAATGACATTGGGCCAACCCAATCTCTTTTTCCGAGAGCTGCATTTATAAAGGCATGATTTTGGAGGCTATTCATCCATTGATAGGCTCCGTTTTTGGTCAAATCCCATAGCCAAAGTGAAACTGGAGCAAGAAATAAAGAGAATATTATTGTTGCAACGATACTGGTGACGATACTATAAATAAATGCTTTCTTATCCATTATTTTTTAATAGCTTGCTTATAAATACTATTATAGATTTCTTGCTTTATCCTCTCAACACCCACGCTCCAGTTCTGATATGATTAAGGGCACCTCTAAAAAGAGTAATTTGCAATATTTCAGATTTCGTACCGCCAACATACGGCTGCGTTGCCCCGGAAATTCCTATTCTTTGGCATCATTGCCTCTGAAAAACAGGTTTTCAGCTAC
>JAAXUP010000229.1 GCA_013335935.1 Eubacteriaceae bacterium
CTTTTGATCTCTGATATCATTGGCCGCCATACTTTTTGGAGGATCCATGGCGGTGATGGCAAGTGACTGGAGCAGGTGATTTTGAACCATATCCCTGAGGGCGCCGGTTTTATCGTAATAGCTGCCTCTCGTGCCAACTCCTTCTTTTTCATACACGGTGATCTGTACATTATCAATGTACTCTCTGTTCCAAAGGGGTTCAAAGATGGAATTCTGAAATCTCAGCATGGTGATATTCTGTATCATTTCTTTTGCCAGGTAATGATCAATCCTGAAAATATCATCTTCACTGAATACGCTGGTGATCTCATCATTCAGGTTATATGCACTTTCCAGATCTCTTCCGAAGGGTTTCTCAATGACAAGTCTGTGCCAGCCTCTTGCGTTGGTGAGTATTCCTTCCGATTTAAGATTATTCACGATACTTCCGATAAAATCAGGCGAAACTGCCAAATAAAACAGATAGTTGCTGGAAAGTCCGCATTCGTTATCCATTCCGCCAAGAAGACTTGTTAGCACGGTATATTGGGCAGGGTCAAGAAAGTCCATCTTAAGGTAAAACACCCTTTGAATGACCGAATTCCAGCTTTCTTCATCAATAAGAAGCGTGGTATATTTCTTCAGGGATTCAAAAAGTTCCTTACGATACTGGTCATCGGTTTTATCTTTTCTTCCCACCGCGATGACAGTAAAGTTGTCAGGAAGGAATTTGTTGTATTTCAGCTGATGGAGTGCTGGGATGAGTTTCCTGTGGGTAAGGTCTCCGGTAGCGCCAAAGATAATCATGGTAGCGGATAATTCATTACTCATTTTCTTCACTCCTGGTTTTCATTTCGTGTCCGCCAAATTGGAATCTTAAACCGGCAAGCAGCTTGCCTGAGAACGTATCGATTTGCTTGCTCCTGTATCGGGCGAACACAGAGGAGGCGATAACAGGTACCGGAACTTCGAGCCTTAAAGCTTCCTCTACGGTCCAAAGACCTTCTCCGGACGCATTTACAATTCCCTGGATGTCCTCAAGGTCATGATGCTTGTCAAAAACATTTACTGCCAGTTCCATAAGCCAGCCTCTGATGACAGAGCCGTTATCCCAAAGCTTAGCCACCTTTGCATAATCGATATCATACTCGCTGGCAGAAAGCACTTCAAAACCTTCGCCGATTGCCTGCATCATTCCGTATTCTATCCCATTATGGACCATCTTCACATAATGTCCTGAGCCAGATTTTCCCACATGGGCATAGCCATCTTTAACGCAAATGTCCATAAACAGCGGTTCAAGAAGCTTGACCGCCTCATCCTCACCGCCTACCATCATGCATGCGCCGTTTCTGGCGCCGTCAACACCTCCACTGGTGCCCACATCAAGATAGATGATCCCGTTTTTTTTAAGTTCCTCGTGTCTTCGTTTGGTGTCACCGTAAAAACTGTTTCCGCCGTCGATCACGATGTCATCGGCTTTGAGATAAGGAACAAGCTGTCTGATCATCTCATCCACCGCTTCTCCTGAAGGAACCATTATCCATACAATTTTCCGGTCCTCCAGCTTGCTGATCAGTTCTTCTATGGAGAAAGCGCCTTGAACACCTTCCAGTATGATTTTATCAACCTTATCTCGGGACCGGTTGTACGCCACGGGGGAATGCCCCCTGTCTCTTAAATTCAATGCAAGAGGGTAGCCCATTTTTCCTAACCCGATTATTCCTAATTTCATACACATGCCTCCCATCTCCTAAATTTCATCCCGATACCTTCCTTGTGAAAGTATTCCAATTGGGCTATAATTAGACCTCTATACCTGTCAAATGATAAATACCCAAAATTGGCGCTTGTACACATGTAAAGCTGTTAGCGACAAGCTTTTGGCTATTAGCCACCAGCTGAAAGCATAAGTGCGGAAGTGCTTAAATGCTTAAATGCTTAAATGCTTAAATGCTTAAATGCTTAAATGCTTAAATGCTTAAAAATTATATTTTTAGATCATTTTTGATGTAAAGGTATTCTTGAAAACTTCAGCTTCAAGAGGGTGTAAAATAATTGGTGTAAACTCCTAAGATGATATAAACTAAAATATATTGTCAAGGAGGCAAACCAACTATGGCCAACAAAAAACTTATCGAC
>JAAXUP010000121.1 GCA_013335935.1 Eubacteriaceae bacterium
CTGATCACGGATTACGGAAAGGAGATATCAAATACCTGGGAGGACGATATGTCTTCCTATCTTATGATCCCCAGGCGGGAGGAAATTTCTGATAAAAATAAAAAAAGCCTGATCGATTCCATGTTCGCCATCGATCAAGGCCGAATCGGCAATGATTTTTTGTCGGATCTCAATCCTTAAAACTGCTGAAGGATGTAAACCGTGGAAATCCCTAAAAGTACGATCAAGGTCGGGTTCAGTTTTCTGTAAGATGCAAAAACACATACCGTCAAGGCGCCCAGTGCGCTGTACACGTTCCCGGTTGAACCGAATATGGAAGGGAAAATCAGAGCACTTAGCATTGTAAACGGGATCAGGGACAAAAACTTATCCAGTTTATCCGGAATCTGCACATTTTTAAATAATACCAGAGGCAACGCTCTTGGAAGATAGGTGACAAAGGTCATCCCTGCTACTGTCAATAAATAATTCTCAACCATGGATCTCATCCTCCTCAATAAAAAATATTCCGATGAAGGCACCGATCAAAGATGAAATCACGATTGTCCACCCGGTAGGTTTTCCATTTGATGTGAAATAAAACGCAATCAGTATGTGGAATATCCCAGTGATCACCACCAGGATCATGATATGCTTTGACCGGAATGCGCTGGGAAATAAAAGAGCAATAAACAGCGCATACAGAGCGATCCCCATGGATGCTTCTAAGGAGGCTGGGAGGATACTGGAAAAGAATATACCGATGACGGTTCCCGCCACCCATGCGAAATATGATGAAAAATTCAAACCGATGAGATATCTGGCATTTAGCTTTCGGTCTTTTCCCTGGACAGAACTGACCGAAAAAGTTTCATCTGTGACACCAAAGGCGATGACCCCTCTTTTAAATATTCCCATATGATCCTCCAGTTTTCTTGAAAGGGATGTGCTCATGATCATATGTCTGGAATTGATGATGAAGGTTGTAAAAATGATCTCCAGGGGCAGAACTCCACCAGCAAACAAGCTGATAGCCAGAAATTGGGATGCCCCCGCAAAAACCATTATGGACAGCAGCACGATCAAAGCGTCTGGAAGACCGGCTGCTTTTCCTAATACGCCATAAGCAATGGCTAATGGGATATAGCCCATCATGACAGGCACTGCGCTTTTAAATCCATCTTTTATACTCAATAATAATCCTCCAGACTAATGCTGCATGTTACTTGTTTCGTCTTTTAAATTCCCTGATCTGGTCATTATAATTTTTACGGGTATCCATAACCTGCTTTTTATGTCTTACTCCCCCCGTAAAATCCCTAAAGAAAAAGATAAAGAAATTGATCAGAGACACGATAGCAAAAATTCTGGCAGACATGGGCCCAATGATTATGGTATATGCAAAAAACGCCCAGTTCAAATAAGCAAGGTATTTCATCTTCACGGGGATCATCAGAAACAGCATCACCTGATAATCCGGGAACAGATGGGCGAAGGCCAGAAACAACGAAAGATTCAGGTAAGTCGCCGTTCCATAGGAATTCGTCAAAAATGACGCTGCTATTGTACCAATCACTCCAAAAAGATAATAGAGATTGAATTTTGCCTCTCCCCATTCATGCTCCAGGGATGAACCGATCATATAGTAGAAATACAGGGCAAAAATGATCCAAATGAGTGAAAAGGATGGAGGAATAAAAATGAATGTAAAAAGCCTCCAGATCTCCCCGCTGAACACGGCACCCGGCACTAAATATAGCCTGGCGATAAATTCACTTCCGAATAACATATATAATACAAAGGCCAATCCATTTAGCGCTACGATATAATACATGAGGTTTTTTATTGCGTATTTACTGATTTGTTTTTCAAGCTTCCACAACAAGTTCATGTTAACACCTTCTTTTCAATTCGTTTAATGTATATTTTATAAAAAATCCCTGAACTAATCAACCGATTTATTTGAAGAAGGTAATCTATTCTCCATCTCCTTTATCGTACATCTATCCCAGCATAATGTAAATTATTTTTTCTTGCCACAATAATGACACAATACTATAGTATATTTAACCTAACAAGAAAAACGGAGGTAATTAACATGATGAACAGATATTTTTCAGGCAGAGGGTTAGACAGATTCAATGATGGTTTTGGAGGAGGACATATGCTTTTTGGCGGTATGTTCATGGGGCTTATCCTATTGGCACTTGTGGCAGTACTCATCTACTTCCTGGTAAGAAACCACGGGATCAAAACCCATACTGCAAAACCAGAAGTCAAAAGTACCGACTACTATATCAATATTCTAAAAGAAAACTACGCAAAAGGCCAGCTGACTGATGAGGAGTTTGAGAAGAAAGTCAAAACCCTCAGAGATAGCGATCAGGGTATAAGCAATTAGTTGTTAGCATCTAGCAGTTAGCGGTTAGGAATTAGCTATTAGGAATTAAATTGAGCTTTAAAAAAGGAGCAACTCGTCTATTCGAAGTTTGCTCCTTTTGGTTAAAGTATGAATTTCTGGATAGCCTCAGCCACACCGTCTTCAAGATTTGATGAGGTAACATAATCTGCGATTTCTTTGATTTCCTTCTCGGCATTCCCCATAGCCACGCCGATGCCTGCCAACTTAATCATTTCTTTGTCATTGTCATTATCCCCTATGGCTAGAATATTTCCCATGGGGATTTTGTAATACTCGCTGATGGTTTTCAGTGCATTTCCTTTGTTGACAGAGCTGTCCACGATATCCACCGAATCCGTCATTGACCTGACGCTGTGTATGTGGGGAATCCGATTGATACGATCTATGATTTCATCAAACTGACTCAGACGATGACTATCCTGATAAAGCAAAACCTTATAAATCGGTACGCCAATTTTCAGGATCTCATAGGGGTCCTCTATGAAATTAATGATGATTTTATCTTCATCCCTCTGGTTTTTATTCCAGTCTACGTATTTTTGCAAAAGCTCGCTCATTTTGGTAGTATAATAAACATTATTTCCATACATCTGGTAAGAAACCTTATATTCTGAAAATACGTCGATCACTGTTTTCAAAGCATCAGCCTTCAGAGGATACATTCCGATCAGGTCATTACTTTCATATTCCCTGATTTCTGCCCCATTGCAGCTTATAACAGCACTTTTTGTTTCCAGCATATTCGCATAAAATTTTGCAGAAGGGTAGATTCTCCCTGTAGCGATAACCACTTTGACCCCTTTTTCAATGGTCTGTCTGACAGCCATCTTCACAGCAGGAGCTATCTCATGTTTGTTCCGCAGTAATGTGCCGTCCATATCAACGGCGAGTAGTTTTATTTCCAATACTCTTTTCTCCTGTTTATCTTGCTATTTTTTTTCCGGATCATCGATTTCTATTTTTATCATTTCCACGATCTGGTTCAGTTTCTTAATGATATAATCGTAATTATCCTTTACATGAGGAATCGAACAGTGGGAACAATTCTTGATGCCTTTGGCCGTATAAATGAAGTGACCTCCGCATTTATCCCCCAAGGCATAAAGAGGGCAATAACAGAAAATACAGTTGAAATCTTCTTCCTCTTTCATTTTATGACAGGGATAGAATTCACATTGCTTGTTCTGAAAATATTTATAATATTTTTTCTCTACGAGCTCTCCTCTAGTCATTGAAATTCATTCCGGTTTCCAGGGCTTTGATGTTAATGTCGATAAAATCCTTTTTTACAATTTCCTTTATGATCTTGATCCAGTCGATTTCTTCCAGACCCATGGCCTTAATAAGCGCACCCAGCATTATGATATTCATGACTTTGGGATTACCCAATTTTTTTGCCATTTCATAGGCGTTTAAAATATGGGTGTTTTTGAATTTAGTTTTGATATCCTCAAGTATTCCCTGAGGATATTCAGCTTTTCCCATGAGGATAGGCATTGAAGGAATTTCAAAATCATTAATGATCACTCTGGCATCCCCTTTAAGGTAATCCAGCCATCTCAAGGTTTCCATCTTTTCAAAAGATATAATGATATCGGCTCCCCCTTCTTCAATTACCGGAGAAAATACTTCCTTTCCATACCTTACATGGGAAGATACTGAACCTCCACGCTGACTCATTCCGTGAATTTCACTCATCTTTACATCAAAGCCTGCTTCCATAAGACCAGTGGTAAGTATTTTGGCCGCAAGGATTGTACCCTGGCCGCCAACGCCTACCAGCAGTATGCTTTTTGTATCCATTTTTACAGCACCTCCTTATGAATAGCCTGAACGGGACAGACCTGAAAGCAAACTTCGCAGCCTACACATTGGTCCCTGTTGATTACTGTTTTTTTATTTACGCTGTCATATCTTAGCGCCGGACAACCTGTCTTCAGACATTTTTTGCAGCCTATGCAAAGTGTCTGGTCAACTGTCATTTTATTCTTGAAGGCGTCGAATTCCGCCCTGTCTTCTTTAGAAAATTTCTTTAACACACAAGGCCATCGGGTGATGATCACAGAAGTCTCATCCAATGACTTCGCCCAGTCCAGGGTTTCCTTTACCATTTTCAGATCGTTGGGATCTATTGTTTTTACATGCCTGATCCCCAGTGCTCTGACGATGGTTTCAATATTTACGTCAACAGTCCGTTCCCCTTCCAAGGTGTAGCCGCTTCCGGGATTCTCCTGATGGCCGGTCATTCCGGTGATCCTGTTGTCTAATATTACCGTTATCGTCTTGCTTTTATTGTAGGTAACATTGAGAAGGCTTGTCATCCCGCTATGAAAGAAGGTGGAATCTCCCAAAACTGCAAGGGCGCGTTTATTCTCTTCACCCTTGAGATCAATGATCTTTTGGACACCGTGCCCGCCGCTTACACTGGCACCCATGCAAATAAATACATCTGTAGCACTGTAGGGCTCCAGTATGCCAAGGGAATAGCAGCCAATGTCTGAAAAGATCATGAACTCTTTTCTTTTGCTCAATTCATAGAAAAAACCTCTGTGGGGACAGCCAGCACATAAAGCAGGGGGGCGCGGGACAACTTTTGATTTATCGCTGACCAGCTTGTCTTTTTTTACATCAAGAAGCAGCGCTCTGAGAACATCCGGAGTCATTTCTCCTGTAATTGGAAGAACATCCTTCCCTGTGCAGCCTATGCCCATTGCTTTGATCTGGGTCTCGAGAAAAGGATCATTTTCTTCGATAATGATTATTTTTGTATGTTTGGAAGCAAATTCTTTGATTTTTTTCTCAGGCAGCGGATTGGTAAATCCAAGTTTAAGAAAGGACGCGCTGTTTTCAAACGCTTCCCTGGCATACATGTAGGAGATCCCGGAAACGATGATCCCGATTTCAGTTTTATTGTCGATTTCAAAGTTAAGGGGTGTATTTTCGGAATAATTTCTGAGTTTTTCTGTCCTTAGATCTACCTTCGTTCTGAGATTTTTCGCATTCCCGGGAACCGGACAATATTTGGGAATATTACGAAGGTAATCTTTTATTTCGACTTTTTCCTGAGGATAACATTCCACAAGACTTTTAGAATGGCAGATCCTTGTGGTAAGTCTGAAAAGTACCGGA
>JAAXUP010000046.1 GCA_013335935.1 Eubacteriaceae bacterium
GATTGTGAAAAGTTCACACAATGCATCAAAGCGACTGGCAAACTTGTTTGAGAATATACTGAAAATCCCCTCCGACTTTATCTGTAGGGGATTTTTTAATCTAGTCCAGGTAAACACTTCTGACCTGAATATGACAAAACACCGGACCGATGATCTTAACGGATCACTGGTCCGGTGTTTTCAGGTAGTCGCCATGTGAAACGCCGCTGCCTGGGGGAAGACGATGTTGGGTTCAAACCTTGACAATTAATCCTGATAACATTATAATTATTTTAATAAAACCGATGATGTGGAGATAAAACCCTAATAAGCACCGAAAGAGAGCAGGCGATGGTGGGAGTCCTGTAGGGAAAGCTGTCTGGTAAATGGACCACTGAGGGCAAGGTGAACGATCGGAGAGAAACGGTTTATTAGCTAAGATGTAAGCTGGCATTAACAGCAGAGAATGTGATGGCATTTTCGTGAAAAAAGACTGTTTGCATTTATTTATTTGTAACAGATAATCATATTGATTAAGGTGGCGCTGAGCTTATTTCTGTCCTTATAAAGGGGCAGTTTTTTTTGTGATAAAAGAGTACAATCAACTAAAGGAGAGATCAAAGATGAAAAAATTACTGGCAGTTATTCTGACTGGCATGCTTATGACAGGCATGCTGGCTGGGTGCTCAAGCAACGAAAAGACCGATGATGAGAAGGTATATAAAATCGGAATTGTGCAGCATGTGGACCATCCCTCCCTGAACCTGATTAAGGAGACGATCATTTCTGAACTGGATGCCTTGGGTCTTGGCGACAGGGTGGAGATCACCTTCAAAAATGCCAATGGGGATCTGAGTCTTCTGCCTACTATCATGCAGGACATGATCGGTGATGAGATGGATATCATTGTGCCCATTGCCACACCAACAGCCCAGGCCGCTAAGGCGGCAACCTCGGAGGTGCCGATCATATTTTCAGCGGTTAGCAATCCTGTTGAAGCGGGGCTTGTCACCTCTTTTGAGGAAACCACCGGCAATATCACAGGAGTTTCCAATTCCATAGCCATCGAAGATATTTTTGAACTGGCAGGAGAGCTGACGCCTAAGGCCAAGGTATTTGGTTTTGTCTACAACAGCAGCGAGATCAATTCCACCGCCGGAATCCAAAGAGCAAAGACCTACTGCGATGCTCATGGCATCCAATACAAGGAAGCCACTATTACCGGAACTGCTGACCTTCAACAAGCGGCATCTTCATTAGTGGGAAGCGTTGACGCCTTCTTTACGCCAAATGACAACATGGTCGCTTCTGCCATGGCTACGTATTACCAGGTGGCCACCCAGGCGAAACTTCCGATTTATGCCGGCGCTGACTCCATGGTGGCAGATGGCGCACTGGCCACGGTAGGGATTGATTATACCGTGCTGGGAAAACAGACAGCGGCAATGATCGCAAGGATCATCAAAGGAGAAACAATCAAGGAAAATCCGGTGGAACAAATCGCCGAATATGCAAAAATGATCAATACAAAGACCGCTTCAGAACTGGGAATCACTATTCCTGAGGCATTGAAAGATAAATTTGTGATCATCGGCGAGTAATTTATGCCGAATCCATAAGAAAGGGGTTTGTCGATGACGCTGTTGATCGGCTCAATACAGCTGGGTTTGCTTTATGCTGTCATGGCACTGGGGGTGTACATCACCTTTCGTATCCTGAATCTGCCGGATCTGACCGTTGATGGCAGCTTCTCCCTGGGTATGGCCTGCGCTGCCTGGGTTACCCTAAGCGGACATCCCGTACTTGCTTTATTTGCTGCCGGTTTTGCCGGCGCACTGGCAGGTTGTGTAACCGCACTCCTGCAGACAAAATTTCGCATCCATCCGATTCTGTCGGGGATCCTGGTGATGACTGGTTTATATACCGTGAATCTGGGAATCATGGGAGGCAAGTCCAACCTGTCCCTTGTGGGGGGCAGCACCATCTTCAGCCTGATCGAAGGGCTGGTACCAGGGAGTGGGGGAAAAACACTGCTGTCACTCATCCTGTGCTCCCTAATGATCCTTCTGCTGGGGGTAGCGTTTAAGACGAGGACAGGCCTGGCCATACGCGCCACCGGAGACAATGAAGAGATGGTTCGTTCCTCATCCATCAATGCGGACATCCCGAAATTTATCGGACTGGCCATGGGAAATGCCTGTGTGGCTTTATCCGGCGCGCTGATCTGTCATTACCAGATGTTCTCCGATGTCAGTTCAGGAAGCGGCATGGTGGTCATTGGCCTTGCCTCCGTCATTATTGGTGAAGCAATTTTCGGAAGACGTTCTGTAACGGTGGGACTGCTTTCTGCCGCAGTGGGATCTGTTGCTTACCGGATCATCATCGCCTTTGCCCTGAAGATCGACCTGTTTCCTGCTTACGCGTTAAAGCTGATTTCTGCAGTGATCGTGGTTGTGGCCTTGTCCCTGCCATCCATCAAGGCAGGCTTTAAGCAGAGAAAAATGAGAAGGGAGGCCACAAACCAGTCGGAGTTATGATGGTTTGAACGAATATGCTGGAATTAATCAAAATCAGTAAAACC
Source organism: Eubacteriaceae bacterium (assembly GCA_013335935.1). Classification (GTDB taxonomy): domain Bacteria; phylum Bacillota; class Clostridia; order Eubacteriales; family Alkalibacteraceae; genus JAAXUP01. The sequence continues at coordinate 2,561 of JAAXUP010000046.1, forward strand.
TTTAATCCTGGAACAGTTAATGAGAAAAGAGCCTTGAATAAGGTCAGCCTTCATCTGGATCCCGGGGATTTTGTTACCATCATCGGATCCAATGGGGCAGGTAAATCCACTCTTTTCAATGCCATATGCGGGAGTTTTTATATCGATAGCGGAAGCATTTTGTTGGGAAAGCGAAACATCACAGCCATGCCCGATTATAAACGGGCATATGACATCGGACGATTGATGCAGGATCCTATGAAAGGAACAGCGCCTTCCATGACCATTGAGGAAAATCTGGCGCTGGCCTACACACGCAAAGCCTCCAGAAGCCTCTTCGCACTAAATAAAACCGATTCGGAATACTTCAGGGAACTGCTGGCCTCACTGGATCTGGGCCTGGAGGATCGTATGAAGACCAAGGTAGGCAACCTGTCAGGAGGACAGAGGCAGGCAGTCACCCTGCTCATGTGCACCATCGCTGAGCCAAAGCTTCTCCTGCTGGACGAGCATACCGCAGCCCTTGATCCGGCGACGCAGCAAAAGATTCTGAAAATCACTATGGATATTGTCAGCGAAGCCAGGATCACCACCATGATGATCACCCATGATATCAAGACCGCCCTTTTGCTGGGCAATCGTACCATCATGATGGACGAGGGGGAGATCATACTGGATATCAAGGGGGAAGAACGAAAGGGTATGACGGTGGAGGAACTCCTGACCTACTACTCAAAAGAAAGAAAAAAACAGCTGCTGGATGACAGAATCCTGCTGGCATGAATGCAGAAGAGTACTTCCCTGCCGTTACCGGTTTGGAAAGTACTCTTTTTTGTGCGTGGTTATAATTGTTCAGCCAGTGCGATGTGTTTTCGGATGACATCGCAGGAATCAGCAAATAACACATGCTCCCTGTCGCTTAGGTGAAGTTCAATAATTTCCTGGATCCCGTTCTTACCCAGCACCGCTGGAACACCGGTATGAAGACCCCTTTGTCCATATTCACCCTCCAGAAGGGCTGACACGGGAAGAATGCGACGCTCGTCGTAGAGGATCGCCTTGACCATATCGGAGAGCACCATGCCGATTCCAAATTCTGTAGCGCCTTTGCCATTGATGATGTCCATCCCGATCATGCGGGTGCGGCTCAGGACCTTGTCCAGATTAAGCGTTCCATAGGTTTCCGGCTTTTCCTTCATCAGCTCCGTAAGGGGTTTTCCTCCTATGAAAAGATGAGTGAAGGGGATCATGCTGGAATCTCCGTGTTCTCCCATGGAATAGCACTGGATGCTTCGGGCGTCCACCCCAGTCTCCTCCTGTACCACACGGCGAAGTCTGGCGGTATCCAGGGAAGTGCCTGTCCCGAATACCCGGTTTTTTGACCATCCGGTATGTCTTCTCATATAATCAGCGATCACGTCCGCAGGATTGGAGATACAAATCATAATACCCTCAAAACCAGAATTTTTCAGAGGTTCCACGATCTCCTTCATGACACGGATGGAATCGCCCATGGTGTCCAGCCGGGTCTGTCCTGGCTTTCTTGGGACACCTGCGGCAAGAACAACAATATCCGCATTTTTGCAGTCCTCATAGTTACCGGCGCGCACAATTGCCGGATGAGGCATGAAGCAGCCTGAATCCGCGATATCCGCAGCCTGGGCAGCAGCCTTTTCTTCGTTGATATCGATAAAAATAATTTCTTCCACATCGCCCCGGGCGAACAGGCTGAAGCCGCAATGAGAGCCTACGTGGCCAGCTCCGATGATAACGATCCTTCTGTTTGAGTTCATCTTGACCCCCTCCTTTTTTCTCATTTTATCATTGATAGAAATCCCGCACAAGACAAACCAAGGGGTGATTATTCAAAATAACTGGGTATAAACTTAATAACAATGATCAAAATTTATCGAATGCAGTGGACGTGAATCTGACGCAGGCGAATAAGAGGTGGAGCTTTTATGGAAAACGATCTACGGGAAGAGATCCTGGGAAAAGTCAAACAATTCTATCATGAAGTGCATGAGGAGCAGCAAAGAAAATTTGAGCCCGGGAAGGATGTCATTCCCTTCGCTGGCAGGGTGTATGACGAAGACGAACTGATGCTTCTGGTGGATGCTTCCCTGGATTTCTGGCTGACGGAAGGCCGATATGCCCAGCAGTTCTCGACGGATTTTGCGAAATTCATGGAAAACAGGCACTGCCTGCTCACCAACTCGGGGTCCTCCGCGAACCTTCTGGCGGTAAGCGCCCTTACCTCTCATAAGCTGGGGGAAAGGCGACTTAAGCCCGGGGATGAAGTCATCACTGTTGCGGCGGGATTTCCCACCACCATCAATCCCATCGTTCAAAACCATTTGATTCCAGTATTTTTAGATGTGGACATCGGCACCTACAATGTTCAGACAGATGACCTGGAGAAAGCCCTTTCACCAAAGACTAAGGCCATTATCCTGGCTCATACCCTGGGGAATCCATTCGACCTGACCCGGGTTTTGAACTTTGCAAAAGACAACGGACTTTTTCTTATAGAAGACTGCTGCGATGCGGTGGGATCTCGTTATGATGGAAAAATGGCCGGATCCTTCGGGGATATTTCTACGGTGAGCTTCTATCCTGCCCATCACATGACCATGGGTGAGGGTGGAGCAGTGCTCACCCAGGATACAAAACTGGAAACCATCCTTCGGTCCTTCAGGGACTGGGGAAGGGACTGCTGGTGTCCTCCCGGAGGGAGCAATACCTGTGGAAGAAGGTTCGACAGGCAGTTTGGTACGCTTCCCCAGGGATATGATCATAAATACGTCTATTCCCATGTGGGTTACAATTTGAAAGTCACGGACATGCAGGCGGCGGTGGGGGTTGCCCAGCTGAAGAAGCTGCCGGAATTTATTGCCAAACGAAAAGAAAATTTCGGAAAAATCCATGAGGGCCTTTTAAGGCATCAGGACCGGCTGATCCTTCCCAGAAAGACAGAGAGATCTGAACCTTCATGGTTTGCATTCCCTATCACCGTCAGGGAAGATAGCGGTTTTACGAAAAATGAACTGGTAAATTATCTGGAAAATAAAAAGATCATGACCAGGCAGCTGTTTGCAGGCAACATCGTGAGACAGCCGGCTTTCAGCACGGTAGAATACCGAAGCATAGGGACTCTGGAAAATACGGACAGGATCATGAACGATACCTTCTTTATTGGTGTCTATCCAGGTCTGAATGATGAAAAGATCGGATATGTTTTGGAAACCTTCCATGAGTTCTTCAAATAAAAGGGGGTATGGAAAGATGGCTGCTTTCAGCGACGCATTCAAAGGAAAAACGGTGCTTGTCACCGGACATACAGGCTTCAAGGGGTCCTGGCTCTGCATTATGCTCATGGAGGTAGGCGCAAGGGTCGTCGGCTACGCCCTGGAGCCCTATACGGCGAGGGATAATTTCGTGCTTGCGGATTTGAGCTCGAAGATGAAAGATATCCGTGGAGATATACGGGACCAGGTCCTTCTAAAAAAGACTTTTAACGAAGTAAAACCAGATTTCGTCTTCCATCTTGCTGCCCAGCCCATCGTCAGGCTGTCCTATGAGATCCCCAGAGAAACCTATGAAATCAATGTGATGGGGACTCTCAATGTGCTGGAGTGCGTCAGAGCCAGTCAGAAACCTGTCACGGCAGTCATGATCACAACGGATAAATGCTATGAAAACAGAGAGCAGCTTTGGGGTTATCGGGAAAATGACGCCCTGGGAGGTTATGATCCTTACAGCTCATCAAAAGGATGTGCGGAGATCCTGATTTCTTCCTGGAGGAATTCCTTCATGAATCCTTTGGAACACCCTGCCCATGGAAAAGCTGTGGCTTCCGTCCGGGCTGGGAATGTCATCGGAGGGGGAGACTGGGCGAAGGACCGGATCATTCCGGACTGCATCCGCGCCATAGAGGCAAATAAACCCATTGAGATCAGGAGCCCGTGGGCAATCAGGCCCTGGGAACATGTGCTGGAGCCACTAAGCGGATACCTTCAACTGGCCGCCAGGATGTCAGAAGATCCGGTTTCCTACTGCGAAGCCTGGAATTTCGGACCCAATCTGGAATCTGTGATTACCGTTAAGGATATGGCGGAGAGGATCGTCGCTTTGTACGGCAAAGGAGAAGTGAAAGACATCTCCACCGGCAGCGAGCCTCATGAAGCCAAACTGCTGAATCTGGACATCAGCAAAGCTGTGTTCAGGCTGGGGTGGAAACCAGTCCTGGATATTCAAAAGACCCTTGAACTTACCGTAGATTGGTATAAAAATTATGGAAACCAGGAGGTCTACACTTTGTGCACGGACCAGATCCGAAATTTTTACGAGGCAGGTGACAAAGCATGAGAATGCAGGAGACCATCATATCAGGCGTCTTTCTCCTTGAAAATGATCCCGTAGCAGATGACCGGGGACGGTTTGTAAAAACCTTCAGCAAATCAGCCTTTTTCAGACGGGATCTTTGCGATGTTTTCAGGGAGAGCTATTACTCCCTGTCCCGAAAGGACGTAATCCGGGGGATGCATTTTCAGCTGCCACCCTATGACCACCATAAGCTGGTCTACGTGCCCCATGGGAAAATCACGGATGTCCTTTTGGATCTGCGAATAAATTCCGGGTCCTACGGGCGCTGCCTGGAGACGGAATTGTCTCAGGAAAACGGCAGGAGTCTGTACATTCCCTCAGGTGTTGCTCATGGCTTCAAGACCATAGGGGAGGAAACCCTCACAGTCTACCTTGTTTCCACTGAATACCATAAAGATTATGATGCGGGTATCCGTTGGGACTCTTTTGGTTATGACTGGAAGCTTGAGAATCCAGTGATTTCGGAAAGGGACCGGGCTTTCCAGGGCTTTCAGGATTTTGTCAGTCCCTTTTAATCTATCCGCTCAGACCCCCGGATATTCCCAAAAAGGGTTTTCAAAGACCATTTTATTCAGGATTTCGGTGATTTCATCAACCGTCAGATCATCATAGATCAGCCAGTTGTAAATCGTGTTCATGATTCCGCTGGATATGTAGCTGATGATGTATTTCTGATGATTGCCATAGGCTGCCTTGCTTTTGTGCAGGGTCCATTCCAGATTTTCACCGATGATTTTCTTCAGTTTGTTCGTAAAATAGGCGTCACCATGGGGCGACAGCAAAGGCCGGATATAGTTCCTGTGTTCATAATAGAAATTCATCAAATCACGGATATGGAAAGTGTCAGCCGATTGGTTAATGCTTTGAGCGTTCATGATGATGTTGTAGTTCGTGATTTCTTCTAGCAAATGATCCTCGATTTCACGCAGCATGAAGTCGATATTTTCATAGTGCAGATAAAAAGTACTCCGATGCACGTTGGCTTTGCTGCAGATATCCAGTACGGTAATTTTGTCATAGGTATTGGTTTCATATAAGGAAATAAAAGCATCCGTGATTTGTTTTTGTGTACGCTGCTGTTTGACAATGTTATAACCCATATTCAACCTCCTGGACAGATAGTTTTTTGGTTTGTGTAGAAATTCGACACAATGTGCAAAATTGTTCTTTTATCTCATTATACAATATTATAAAATTAGCACAAGATGAAATATTAATTAATTTGGGAGGTTCTTCTATGGTTATGAATCCACAAACAATGGAAAAGAACAAACTTTTTGAAGATGTGTATGACGGAAAGACTCCAAAACGTGTACCGATGCTGACCAATGCAGACAATGCCTTTTGTCTGGAATATGCCGGTATGGATTTAAGGACTGAGCAATTCAGCGTGCAGAAAAATCTGGAGGCCATCGATCTGGCATCCAGGGAATTTGATTCCGATGTTGTCATGGGGCTGCTATTTCGTCTCCCCACCATGTACAAGATCTTAGGTGCCAGGAACTTCGTCATGGGCAGCGACGGATTTATCCAGCATCCCAACGTACACGGTCTGGAGGTGGAAGATTACGATGACTTGATTGCAGACCCGTATAAAACTATTTGGGACAAAGTCCTGCCAAGACAATATACGGAACTTTCAAAAGACAAATTTGAATCCGGTAAAGCCGTGACTAAAGCATTTTTTCATTTCTTCTCAACCATGGGAGCAATGGGGCAGGGTACTTTTGAGATTGCCAACAAATACGGATTGTCCACCTATTCCTTAGCAAGCGGAGCAGCAACTGTGCCTTTTGACACACTTGCCGATCAGCTTCGTTCCTTTACAGGGATCATGGCGGATATCAGACGTTACCCTGAAAAGGTCGTCGAAGCCTGTGAAGCCTTGCTGCCATTGGCAGTAAAAACAGGGCTGACACCGACCTCCAGCAAATATCTCCGAACCTTCATCCCGCTGCACATGGGTCCCTACCTGCGTGAAAAGGATTTTGCAAAATTTTATTGGCCGACATTTAAAAAATTCGTGGAAGCACTGGATGCAGGGGGAGCAGGCTCGAATATCTTTGTAGAGCAGGATTACACCCGTTTCTTAGATTATTTGGAGGAATTGCCCAAGGGCTGCCTGCTGCTGTTTGAATATGGGGATCCTAAGGAAATCAAAGCTAAATTGGGGGACAAACACATCATTTCAGGTCTGTATCCCATATCACTCCTCCGTAACGGAACAAAAGCCGAATGTATCGACAAAGCCAAGGAGTTGATCGATATTTTAGCGCCAGGGGGAAATTACATCTTCTCCTTCGACAAATCGATTATTCGCCTGAACGATGTGAATGTGGACAACATGAAGGCTGTATTGGCATATGTTAAAGAAAATGCAATTTATTAAGGGGGACTATCGATGAGTAAAGATATGAATTCAGAATATTACCTTTCTTTTCCTGATGCCGTTGAAAAATATAGTATCGATCCGGAAGCGATACCTTTTGCAGCTGAAAACTTTCAAAGCGTAGAGGAAATGTTTTTCGCCTTTACCATGTTTTTGATCAGCTGAGCGTTTAACCATTCAGACCGCTGCATAAAGCAGCGGTCTTTTTTTGCGGTTTGTTTGAGAAGGCGCACTCCTGTATAATAAGGGGTAGGATTTAAGGAATCCATGAACGAAGCGGAAAGGAAACGATATGATCAAACTTCCCATCAGACAGTTGGTAGAACGAATAATGCGGGGTGGAGACATCGACGGCAGATATGTTTCAAAGGACAGGATGCTCGAAGGGGCCATCGCTCATCGGATCCTGCAAAAGAGAAACCGCAAATTATACGAGGACTACCAGAGTGAAGTGGTCCTATCTGAAGGGTATCACTATGAGGGTTTGGACTACACCCTTGAAGGGCGTGCAGATGGAATTTTCTCAATTGACGGCAGATATACCATCGATGAAATCAAAACCACCCTGCTGCCCATGGGTTATATCCATGAAGCATTCAGTCAGACGCATTGGGCCCAGGCAAAATGCTACGCCTATATCTTTGCTGTTCAAAATAATTTAAACGAAGTATCCGTTCAGCTCACGTATTTTAATATAGAGACCAATGAATCGAAACCATTTAATACGATTTTTGAAACGGGTGAGCTCAAAGAATTCATAGAGGAGATTATTGAGAAATATTCCGTATGGGCAAATTTTTCTGTGGAATGGGAAAAGACCCGGGACCAGTCCATCAGGACCCTTGAGTTTCCTTTCCCGGCTTACCGAAAAGGTCAAAGAGCCCTTGCTGTCTCGGCTTATCGGACGATCCAAAATGGAGGCAAGCTTTTCGCCCAGGCGCCTACAGGTACAGGGAAAACCATTTCGGTTCTGTTTCCCGCCATCAAAGCCATAGGTGAAGGGAAAACCTCTAAAATATTCTATCTGACGGCAAAAACCATTACCCGACAGGTGGCGGAAGAAGCCATAGAAAAAATGCGCCTGAAAGGTCTTCGGATGAAGACCCTGACATTGACGGCCAAAGAAAAAATATGCTTTTGTGAAAAGACCAACTGCCACCCTGAGTACTGCGAATATGCCAAAGGGCATTATGATCGAGTCAATAGCGCGATTTTGGATGTCATCGAAGGTTGTGATGATCTTTCAAGACCCGTGATCGAAAAATACGCAAGGAAGCACAAGGTTTGCCCATTTGAGTTTTCCCTGGATCTTTCTCTAATGGCAGATGTTATTACTTGTGACTACAACTATGTCTTTGATCCCAGAGCGTATCTCCGGCGCTTTTTTTCCGGAAACAGCAACGACTATGTTTTCCTGATCGATGAGGCCCATAACCTGGTGGATCGCTCCCGGGAAATGTTTTCCGCCCAGCTTACAAAAACGGATTTTTATAAAATCAAAAAAGAGGTTAAGGGCAAAAATAAAGCCCTGGACAAAATCTTAAACAAAATCAATAAGGTTATGGTTGAGCTCCGAAAAGAGAGCAGCGGGGGCTATTTGATCACGGCTGAAAAGCCGGAGGATTTCCTGAAGCTTATGGTTAAATATCTGGAAGTATGCGAACTGATCCTTAAGGAAGATAAGGATTTAAGAGAAGACAGCAATTTTCTCCAGCTTTATTTTGAGGCACTGGGTTTTATGGCCATTGCTGATTTTTATGATGAAAAATACGTCACCTTTGTGGATTCCAAGCCGGACGAGGTGACTTTGAAGCTCTTTTGCCTGGATCCGTCATTTTTACTCAGCGAAGTTTTAAAGCGGGGAAGTTCAGCTATTCTGTTTTCGGCTACGCTGTCACCCCTTACCTATTTTCGAGATATCCTCGGAGGTGGAGAAGAGGACAAGCTGCTGTCTCTGGACTCCCCATTCGAGCATCAAAGTCTTTGCGTGATGACGGCGGACAAGGTTTCCACAAAATATAACGACCGGGAGGAGAGCAGGGAAAAGATCGCCCGCCTGATCGGTTCGTTAGTTTCCCGGAAGACCGGAAATTATATTGTTTATTTTCCATCCTACAAGTATATGAGGGATGTTTTTCAAGAATTTATTTCGCTATATCCTCAAATCGACGCAGTTGAACAGGAAGCTTATATGTCAGAAGAAGACCGGGAAAGTTTTTTAAAAGATTTCACTGAAAATCCTGAAAAGACCTACGTAGCCTTTTGTGTCCTTGGGGGAATATTTTCTGAAGGGATCGATCTGAAAGGGAGCCGGCTGATCGGCGCGGCCATTGTGAGCGTGGGGCTTCCCCAGCTTAACATTCAGCAAAATATCATCCGGGATTATTTTAATCAAAAAAACGGCATGGGTTATGAATATGCCTATATGTATCCTGGAATGAATAAGGTTTTGCAAGCTGCCGGCAGAGTCATCCGATGCGAAAGCGACACCGGAGTGGTTTTGCTGATCGACGAGCGGTATGGGCACAGGAATTATCTAAGACTTTTCCCAAACCACTGGAAGACATACAGGCGGGTTACGGATCCGGAGGATCTTGAGGGAACACTGGATTTGTTCTGGTCGGCAAATAAAAATCAGTCAGAGTGACTGACTGATTTTTATGCAAGATTATTGATTTTTAAAAACCAGACAATAAAAATTCTCCCCGAGATCAAATCGGTCTGTCCATTCAAATCGGTCTTTGCATAGCGCTTTTACCTCTTCTTCAGAGATCCTATGCTCTTTTGGCGGTCCGGAAGGGGTAGGTTTTTTATGGAACTCAACGACAGCAAAGGTGCCCTTTTCCACTAATAGCCTTTGGATTTCCACAAGCAGGGCTTCCTTGTCATCGATCTCGTGGAGGACGGTGACCATGATGGCCATATCACAGCTTATATCTTTAACGGGGAGTTTATTTCCATCCGCTTTTTTTACGATGATATTTGAGACTTTTCGTTCAGCAATGCGCTCATTAAGGATTTCGATCATCCCTTCAGAAATTTCAATAGCATAAATATTATTGCTGCTTATTTCTGCGGCCGGAAATGAAAATATTCCAGAACCGGCACCGATATCGCAGAGTACCATTCCTGGAGAAAAACCAAGCTTAAGAAGTGTTTCTTTAGGATCAAGTTCAGCAAGTCTCTGGGGACTTTCAAATTTCATTACTTTATTTTTCATGGTTATCACCCTCATCAATTCTTTTAAATTTACTTGGTAGTATTCTGTAGGCTGTTTTATTATAATACCATATAATGGGTATATGGTATAGGAGGTGAACGCAATGAGAAGAATAGTCAGCATCATTTTGGTTCTTTTGATCCTGACAGGGTGCCAGATAACCACTTCCGGGACCACAAAGGATCCAGGAACGACATCCCTTGAAGTCGTCCAGGGGCAGAGCTATTCCAGCAAGGACGAAGTGGCGGCGTATATCCATAAATTTCATGAACTGCCACCCAACTATCTGACGAAAGCTGAAGCCCAAAACTTGGGTTGGGATAATTCTGAAGGCAATCTCTGGGATGTGACGGATGAAATGTCAATCGGTGGGGACCGCTTTGGAAACCGGGAAGGTCTTTTGCCAAAAGCGGATGGACGGGCGTATTTCGAATGCGATATCGATTATGCGGGAGGATACCGGGGAGCAAAGCGGATCGTCTATTCCAACGACGGACTGATTTTTTATACAGATGATCATTATGAAACATTTGAAAAGCTTTATTAGGGGGGAACGGGATGAAAAGAATTCGATTGAACGGCGCAAAAATGGCGGATCGGGAAGCAGCCCACGCCTACTTAAAACGAAAATTGGATTTGCCTGATTACTATGGCGATAATCTGGATGCCTTGTGGGACTGCCTGTCCACGGACTTTTCCCCTAAAAAAATCATTCTTGTGAACAGGGAAGCCATGGTAGAAGGGTTAGGCTCCTATGGAGAAGCCATCATAACGCTCCTTTTGGAAGTTTCCGAAGAGAATGAATCCATTGAAGTGGAAATTGAAGATGAGGAATAAGAAAAACATTTTAAAAAGCTAAATATCAGTTGATTAAGCAGTCGTTCTTGCCTTAAAATAGTATAAGGAATAACATAAAATAAATGATAGCAAGGATGATTCTAATGGATAGCAAATTAAATTTTGAGAATGCTGATGTTAAAAAAAGATATGATGAATTGGCAGAAATTTATGCCATTCATCATGTAAACTGGAATGAAGGGGTAACGATCACCCATGAAGCCCTGAATGAAGTTGAAACGTTACTCAAAGAAATCTATGACGAAAAGAAAAAGAGTTTGGCATAGTGCAATTAAAATATAGCATTCAAATTAAAAAATGAGGCCTGGTTATTTCAGGCCTCATTGCTATGTCTGTTATGTTATTTGATTAAACCGCTGCCATTTGTTCTTCCCGAACCTTGGCATAAAAAGCGGAAGAATAATTATACAATTCATCCTCAGCAGCTTCAGCAACTACAGGATCTGGGTTCATGATGAACATTGCCATCACACGGCCTCTTGGAGCATACTTGTCAACAAAGGCACGGACAAGGCTTCTTGCTTCATCCACAGTAGCTGCGGTATCGATGCCGGGGATAGGAACGGTGATGGTGATCTGATTGCCGTATTTTTCCGTAAGCATGTCGAAATCGTTGATATCCTGAGGTGTCCAGGCATCACAGCCCATTTCAATGATCTCATTGATATACTGCTGAGTCAGCCCGCAGGAATGCAGTTCAATGAACTTGCCCTGGCTATGAATAAAGTCCCAGATTCTTTTCGTCTGAGGCATGATGGCTTCTCTGAACATGTCGTTGGAGAAAAATCCTGCCCGCTGGGTACCCCAGTCATCGCCGTAAATAACGTAATCGATGGGGGAATAATGGTGGAACACTTTTTTAAGAAGCTCGATCTTAAAATCAGCTACAGCTGTCATGAAATCCTGAACCGCTTCCGGTTCTTCATAGAAAGACATCAAAGCTTCTTCAAAAGGCATGCATTCATGCAATCGCTCAAAGAGTCCTTCTGTCAGATGGAAAACGTGAAGTCTGTCATTATCGTAACGAGCCACCTGAAGCTTTGAATCTCCTTCAAAGTCTACTTTGGACAGATCGGGAACCGGCATTTCCGCTCTCCAGTTAGTGATGTCGTGCACTGTCACAAAGCCTGGTTTTACCATCATGCCTTGTGCCACCTCGACCCACACCCACTCAGTGCCCCACCAGTCGAAGCCGTCCACTTCATACTTGGGATGCTCCAGGACTACGTCAGGCCAGCAGTACTGGTTGTCCTTCAGCCAGATGGGCATCCACATAGGTGTTTCTCCAGCGTAGAGACGCCTTTGGTTTTCTTTGGGAGTAATGGGACGAGGTCCAAAAGATTTGGGGACCTGTTGAAGCATCCATGGGAAAGATCCTTCCGGCTGCATTGATGGTGGTATGTTGTTATTCATTAGTTGACACATCCTTTCAAATTTATGTTAAGTTTTTTGAAATACTAAAGTGAACTCTCGGTTCTTCTGATGATATCGTTTACAGTGTTTCGGGGCAATGGCCCGATTTTCGAGGGTAAACCTGTGAATAGAATTTAAATGAAGTTGAATTTATAAATATTATAGCACATTCAAAAAGTCTGTTCAACCAAAATATAGCACATTCAGAATTTATGTGAAAAAAAAAGTACTAACCAGGTATTGAAAAGCAAAAAGCAGCAGGATCAACCCGCTGCTTTTGGAAAGCATTATTAATTTATTCAAAGACCGCTTTTACTTTTTTCAATTCCTCAGGGATTTCGATCCCCTGGGGACAGTTGGGTACACAGAGACCGCACTCCACACAGGCAGAGGCCTTTTGTTGGGGAGCCATTCTCATATTGTAGCCTTCTTCCACACCAAACATATGGTAATTATTGTACATGGCAAAGCAAGTGGGGATGTCTACGCCATGAGGACAAGGCATGCAATATCCGCAAGCGGTGCAATTGACTTTTATCCGGTCCTTCAGGGCAGCCTTAACCTGATCGATGGTTTCGATTTCTTCCTTTGTGAGGGAATGTACCTCAGCTTCATCGGCGGTTTGCAAATTATCCGTAAGCTGGCTCATGGCATTCATGCCACTTAATACCACTGAGACCTCGGGACGATCCCATACCCACCGCAGTGCCCAGGAGGCTGGCGTTCTTTCCGAATTTGCCTGGTTGAAAAGATCCAGCACGTCTTCTGGAAGATGATCGGCGAGCTTTCCCCCACGGATGGGCTCCATGATGACGATTCCCAAGCCTTTTGCAGCAGCATATTCCAAACCCTCGGTACCTGCCTGGAAAATCTCATCCAGATAATTATACTGGATCTGGCAGAAAGACCAGTCGTAATAATCAACGACTTCCTTAAACAGATCAAGCTTGTCGTGGAAGGAAAAGCCGGCATATTTTATTCTTCCATCCTTGATTGCCGAATCTAAAAATTCGGTGAATCCA
>JAAXUP010000230.1 GCA_013335935.1 Eubacteriaceae bacterium
AGCCCATCGAAAATCGAAATTCGAAAATCGAAATTCGACAATCCCACTGGTTGGGTTTGGATAACAATTAATTTGGAATTTGGAATCTGGAATTTGGAATTCATGTTCCTCCACGCCCACAATACTTCCGTTATCAATATGAAAAATGGCATCATAGCCGCCAACCACCCAGCCATGGTCAATATCATTAAACCAAATTCCGCCCAATGTGCTGTTTGTATTGAGGAACATGTGATCCCAGGTGATTCCGCCATCTACCGTAAAAAGAATATCACCCTCGTCCCTGGCAATCCAGCCATGCTCATTGTCCGTAAAAAATATACTCTTCTCATAAGATCCCAGGCCGGGAAATTGCTCATCCCAGGTCATACCTCCGTCAGTTGTGCGCATGATAACATCCCTGTATGGATGCTTGCTGGCGCTGTCCCCGATGGCCCAGCCATGTAATTCATCTGTGAAGAAAATATCCTTTAAATAATGTGGCCCTGTCCATATCTCGTTCCAGATCTGGCCTCCTGAAGAAGTATGAAGAATGACCTTGTGGCCGGCCATCCAGCCATGCTGCGAATCGGTAAAATAGACCGATGAAATGGCATTTGAGGCCAGGTAAGAATAATCCATCCAGGTATCGCCACCATCCCAGGTATGGTAAATCAGGGATTGAAGCGGTGGTGGAATAGTATGTCCCACTTCTCCGACAGCCCAGCCATGAAAGGCATCTGTAAAACAAATATCTTCAAAAGTGCCCTGATCATAGTCAATATTATACTGGATCTCCCATGAATTACCCCCATCGGTGGTGTGAAATATTTCAGACCACCACCCCCCTGTCGACTGTTCCGAGGTAATCCATCCTTCAAGCGGGCTTGTAAAATAAATACTATTTATAATGTTATCTGTCGGGACAACTTGCTCAATCCAGGAATTTCCTCCATCGGGGGTGTGAAGAATCCTGGAAAAACCCACATAGGATGCGCCACCAACCACCCAACCCTTGTTTTCATCAATAAAGAAAGCATCTTCAAGGCTGCCATTACTATTTGATCCTGGATTGATCTTTGTCCAATGCGCCCCTCCGTCAATGGTATAAAGGATATTGCCTAAACTTCCTACCATCCAGCCGGTTTCATTGTTGATAAAATAAACTGCATTAAAATCATTAAGATTTTCATAGCCTAAATTTTCGCCCGGGTACCAATTCATCCCAGCATCATCGGTATAGTATAAAATACCCCACGAACCAGGGATTGTGTTACTGGATCCAGCTATCCAACCATGAACAGAATCTGTAAAAAAAATATCACGAAAATCACCATAATATAGCTCTTCACCAATAATTTCCCAGGAATCACCGCCGTCATTCGTTTTGGCCAGAAAATCCTCATAATCTCCACTGTTTGAGTAGACATAACCATTCAACGTATCAGTAAAACATATTTCGAGGAGTGCAAACTCAAAAGGAGGCTCAAGACTTCCCCAGGTGTTTCCGCCATCACTGGTTCGCACTATACCGGAATAATAAGAATCATTGTAGCCGGCAGCCCAGCCATGGTCTTCATCCACAAATGAAATACTTTTGAATTGCATGGAAGGATCACTGAAGGATAACTGCCATGACTCGCCATAATCCGTTGATTTAATAATTGTTCCATCATCCGCTGATAACCACACAATACTGGAATTGATGATGCCCATATCTGTATAATCCGCTGAAAATCCGGTCTCAACCTGGTTCCAGCTCAGTCCACCGTCATTTGTTTTGAGCAGCATTCCGGACTCTCCGGAAATGAGGCCTGTTAACGGGTCAAAGAATTCGACTGATGCAAAGTTATTATGAGTTGGGTAATTGATCAGGACATAGCTAAGTCCCCCATCCATGGATTTCAGGATGGTGCCTGCATCGCCGACAGTCCAGCCGTTATTCTGGTCGATGAAGAACACGTCATTCAGGGTATTTCCCTGCGGCAGGGGATTTTGCCATTGCCACTGTCCATAAGCAAGTGAAAAATGAAAAACGAAAAACGAAAAATGAAAAATAAAACTTGCATATAAAAGGGGC
>JAAXUP010000006.1 GCA_013335935.1 Eubacteriaceae bacterium
GACTGTCCGAAGCAGCATGATTTGGACATGCTCGGGAAGACTTGATGACATTCCCTGCACATAAAGTTCCAGAGTATCTCTTCCTTCAGGTTCGATAAAAATCTGATGCTGATTTTTGTCTGCGAATCTTACCACTTTATCTTCGATCGACGGACAATATCTTGGGCCAATCCCCTTAATATCCCCACTATATAGTGGTGATAGATGTAAATTGTCTCTGATCACCTGATGAGTTTCTTCATTTGTATAGGTAAGATAGCAGGGCATTTGTTCGATTTCGATTTCTTTGGTTTCAAAGGAGAATGGCACGATTTTTTCGTCGCCCTCTTGTAAAACCATTTTTTCAAAGTCCACACTTCTTCTGTCGATTCTGGCAGGAGTCCCCGTTTTAAACCTTAAAAGACTTATCCCATTTTTTAATAGATTGTCGGAGAGCTCGTTCGCACCGAAAAGACCGTTTGGTCCTCCATCATACCTGATATCTCCAATGATGACTCTTGATTTAAGATAGGTTCCTGTAGTAAGTACCACCGCTTTTCCCTTGATCTCAGCACCTGTCTTTGTCACGACACCATTAACTTTGCCCTCTTCCACAAGGAGCATCGTCACTTCGTGCTGCTTGATGATAAGGTTTTCCTGATCCTCAAGAGTCTTTTTCATCTCTTTCTGGTAACCCAGTTTGTCAGCCTGCGCCCTTAATGAATGGACAGCAGGCCCTTTTGCAGTGTTAAGCATCTTGCACTGGACCATGGTCTTATCGATATTTTTGCCCATTTCTCCGCCCAGGGCGTCTACTTCCCTTACAAGATGTCCTTTACCCGTCCCCCCAATGGACGGATTACAGGGCATCATCGCAATTGAGTCTAGGTTCATTGTCAATAATATCGTCCTAAGACCTGTTCTAGCCGCCGCCAATGCGCTTTCACAGCCCGCATGGCCTCCCCCTACTACAATTACATCATAGTTTCCTGCATTATATTTCAACTCACGACCTACTTTCCTATACAAAACTTTGAGAATATTTCATCCACGATATCCTCAGTAACTGTTTCTCCCGTAATGCTTCCCAGTTTATCCCATGCATTTTTGATATCCACGGAGATCATTTCCACAGGCAATCCGCTTTCCAGAGAAATTCCTGCCTCTTTAAGAGCCTCTGAAGTTTCCTTTAATAGCTGTATATGCCGTATATTGGATACCAGTTCGTAGGATTCGCTGTCAATTTCTCCCACAGAAATATTGTCATAGATTTGATCTTTAAGACTGGATACCCCTGTGTCATTAAGCAGTGAAATCTCAGCGGTTTCCATATGAGATCTTTGAATTACCTCGTTTTTGTCGATCATCAATTCTTTATCGATTTTATTGATGACTACAATTCCTTTTTTATCTTTTACAAGGTCCATAAGGATCAGATCCTCCTCATCCAGTTCGCTTCCTGCATCAAGAAGCAATAGGACAAAATCGCTTTGTACAAGGATCTCTTTCGTTTTGCTGATTCCAATTTTTTCGATGATATTGTCGGTTTCGCGGATCCCAGCGGTATCGATGATTTTTAGTGGTATTCCACGGATGCTGATATATTCCTCAATGGTATCCCTTGTTGTTCCGGCAATTTCTGTCACAATGGCTCGCTCTTCCCCCAGCAATTTATTTAGAAGAGAGGATTTCCCTACATTAGGCTTTCCTATGATGGCGGTTTTGATGCCTTCTCTTATAATTCTTCCACTTTCAGAATTTTTGATCAGCTCTTCCACGTCATCTCTGATTTTTTTTGACTTACCCAGGATAAGTTCAAATGACATTTCTTCAATATCGTATTCCGGATAATCGATGCTCGCTTCTATATGGGCTAAGATTTCAAGAAGTTCTTCCCGGATCTGCTTTATTTTTAATGAAAGTGAACCTTCCAACTGTTTCATTGAAATATTCAGGCTTTTTTCTGTCTTCGAATTAATTACATCGATTACCGCTTCAGCCTGAGAAAGATCTATTCTTCCATTGATAAAAGCTCTCTTGGTAAACTCCCCAGGTTCAGCGAGTCTCGCTCCATGAATCAGTAACAAATCCAGAATTTTCCTGACAGGAATTAACCCTCCGTGGCAGTTTATTTCAACCACGTCCTCCCGAGTGTATGTATTCGGTCCTGCCATTTTTGATACCAGAACTTCGTCGATGACTTTCCCTGAGTCGTCTAAAATATGTCCAAATATTATTTTTCTATTCTCCACCGTGGAAAAATCTTTAGCTGCCGCCTTAAAAACCTTTTGTGCGATGGCAAAAGATTCGCTCCCAGTCATCCTGACTATTCCTATCCCGGAAAATCCAAGGGGAGTGGATATAGCAGCTATCGTATCGTCAATATAAAACATACTCTTACCTCTTTCCTACTCTACAAGAATAGCGTCTTCGACGCGTTATTCAAGTAGACAATGAAAGTTTGGACCCCAGCGAGCTAGTCGAACTTTCCTAGTCTACAAAAAATTAAGACCAGCCTTTTAGCTGGTCTTCTTAAGATCGATAACTACTTTTCTAAAAGGTTCATCACCTTCGCTGTATGTATAAACAGATTTATGATTTTGCAATGTGGAGTGAATGATCCTTCTTTCATAGGGATTCATCGGCTCCAACACAATCTTCTCTCTGTTTCTGGCTACCCTTTGGGCGAGTTTTTCTGCAAGATCCTTAAGTGTCACTTCTCTTTTTTCTCTGTAATTCTCAGTATCGATAACGACTCTTATATACTCGTCAGACCATTTATTGACAACAAGACTTGTAAGGTACTGTATGGAGTCAAGGGTCTGTCCCCTTCTTCCAATGAGTATTCCCATATCTTCGCCTTCAATTGTTATATTGAGGTTTCTGTCTTCCAGCCTCATACTGCATTTGGCTTCAACGCCGAATTTCTTCAGCATCTCATCCAGGAATGTCTTTCCTTTTTCCATGAAATCATTTTTCAAAGTAACTTCTACTTTGGCGCTTTTTGTTCCAAACAAACCCATTATTCCGTTTGAGGGAAGCTCCAGCACTTTAGTCTCAACCTGATCTCTTGTAGCTTTCAATTCTGAAAGCGCATTCTCAATCGCTTCATCTATGGTTTTTCCTTTTGCTGTCACTGACTTCATTTACTTGACCCCCTCTTTGGCATCATTCATCTTCTTCATCACAAACTGCTGAACATAAGTGAACAGGTTCTGAATTATCCAGTAAACTCCAAGACCTGATGACATGCTCCAAGAAACAAAGCCGATCATAATTGGAGAAATGACTTTCATAGACTGGGTCATTGCCTGCGCCTGATTATTTCCGCCACCCTGCTGTGGTGGTGCTGACATGTTTGACATACTTAAATAGGTTGTTACCGCTGCAAGTATCGGAATGATCCTCCAGGCATCAGGTACACCTAAATCCGGCAGCCAAAGAAATCCTTTTTGGATGGTTGCGAATACCTCAGGAGTGAATACATATTTTGCCGGCTCTCTCATTACATTAAAAAGTCCTAATATGATTGGAAACTGAATAAGCATGGGAAGACATCCTCCCATAGGATTGTAATTGTGCTCCTGGTAAAGCTTCATTGACTCTTCGTTTAATTTCTGTTTGTTGTTTCCGTATTTCTTCTGCAACGCCTGTATCTCTGGCTGCAATTTGTTCATCTGCTGCATCGATTTATTTTGTTTGATCGTTATCGGCAATAATAAAAGTTTGGCTAGTATGGAAAATACGACAATAGACAATCCATAATGGCCAACAACACTATATACGTAAAATAGCGCCTTTCCAAAAATTGTGGATAAAAAACCCATTTTGTGCCTCCTGATTATTATTTCAACGGATCATATCCTCCCGGATGAAAAGGATGACATTTGCCGATCCTTTTTGCGCAGAGGGATAACCCTTTGATGGTTCCGTATTTATCAACTGCCTCGTAACAGTATGCAGAACATGTAGGATAGAACCTGCACGTTTTGGGTAGAATTGGAGATATGAATTTCATATAAAACTTTATAATCAACAAAAATATTATTTTCATTATTTTCAACTCTAATCGCTTTTATGACATAAGCTTGTTTTTCTTCATAAGATGCAATACGGCGCTCTCGATTTTTGCAAAGTCGCTTTCACTACATCCTGCTCTGGCAATAAAAATTATATCATAGCCTTTTTTAAACTTTAAATCATTGGTCCTGTACGCTTCTTTTATCAGTCTTTTAACTCTGCTCCTTGTTACGCTGTTTCCGATTTTTTTACTTACTGATATGCCGATCCTATTTTCAACTGATCCATTTTCCATATAGTACATCACAAGAAGTCTATTGGCGAATGACTTGCCTTTACTGTAAATGACTTTGAAAACATTATTGCTGAAGGATTTGATTTTCATTTTGTAACCTTCTTATTCCAAGAGAATAGTACAGTAATAGCACCTTTGCCGCGCTATTACTGTGAGCCAGAAAATTTCACTCCCTTTTTCTGAAGTCCACTTTTCTGGATTAAGAAAAAGACCACTTCCGCGGCCTTAAGCTGATAAACGCTTTCTTCCTTTTCTTCTTCTATTGCTCAGAACTTGTCTTCCTGATGTAGTTTTCATTCTTTGTCTAAAACCATGTACTTTTGATCTTTGTCTAACCTTAGGTTGATAAGTCATCTTCATAACTAACACCTCCCCACAATATATATAATATGATAGAATCCCTTTTTTGGTTCAATACATTCACCATAGAATTATATATGCAAATATATTTGATGTCAAGAGCATTCATCAATATCAATGACATTAATAAATTTTCCAGACATACCTGTTAAATTCACGGTAACGTATGAACGCTTTTATCAATTATACCTTATCATTCTTATCACTGCAATCTTTCATCCAGGAAGGCCGGCCTTGTCTGCTGGCAATTTCTTTCCAAAATCCAAGATATCTGTTGATAAATAGAGCATTCATCTGCTATTATATAAACAAGTGTTGATAACTTTCAACTTATTTATCTACATATCCACAATATATTGATAACTTGTGGATATGTGACACAAGTCTGTTCAAAACATTTTAAAATATTCAGTATTTATCAGAGAATAAATGTTCATAATTTCTTATCAACATCTGTATATAACTTGGATGTTGATATTTATTTTCTATATATTGTCTACATTATATCAACATATTTTATTTATTAACAGGAGGATATGCGATGGAAACAAATTTACAGGCTCTTTGGAACGAAACTCTCACAATTATTGAGGATGAGCTAACTCAAGTGAGTTTCGAAACATGGTTAAAGAGAATCGAACCCATCTCTTATCACAACAACGTAATTGTTTTAGGAGTAGAAAATGACTTTACAAAAGGAATCCTTGAGGCAAGATATGCTGTTTTGATAGGGAATGCGTTGAAGCATACCACCGGCAGAAATATTATAGTAGAATTTGTGATTCCTTCAGCAGGAGGACCCTCCGGATCTTCCCATATAAAATCTGAAAGCAACAATTTTATCGACAGCACTAACTTGAATCCAAAATATACATTTGAGACCTTCGTAATCGGAGAAAGCAATCGTTTTGCCCATGCGGCATCCGTTGCTGTGGCAGAGGCGCCTGCCCAAAGATATAATCCACTATTCATCTATGGCGGAGTCGGGCTTGGAAAAACCCATCTTATGCATGCTATCGGACACTATACTCTGGAACAATGGGCGAATAAGAAAGTCGTTTACGTGTCCTGCGAAAAATTCACCAATGATTTTATCGATTCTATCCAGAATAAGAATAACATTTCTTTCAGGAATAAATACAGGAATGTAGATGTTCTTTTGATTGATGATATCCAATTCCTGGCTGGAAAAGAAGGAACCCAGGAAGAATTTTTTCACACCTTCAACGCTCTCCACGAAGCAAACAAGCAGATCGTCATCTCAAGCGATCGGCCTCCCAAAGAAATACCCACTCTTGAGGAAAGACTCAGTTCCAGGTTCGAATGGGGTCTGATAACGGATATTCAAGCTCCTGACCTGGAAACCAGAATAGCCATTCTTAAAAAGAAGGCAAACACTGAAAATATCAATATCGGAAATGACGTCCTGGTTTTTATTGCCTCGAAGGTTCATTCAAATATCAGAGAACTTGAGGGAGCACTTATCCGGGTCAATGCCTTTAGCAAACTTACCAATCAAAATATCAGCGTTGAGCTTGCAAACGAAGCCCTGAAGGAGCTGATTTCAAACCGGAAGCCTGATATCATAACCGTGGATCTCATCAAAGAAGTAACGGCCAAATACTTTAATATCGAGGTTGATGATTTTAATCTTAAAAAAAGAACAAAGTCAATCGCTTATCCAAGACAGGTGGCCATGTACATCACACGCACCCTGACTGAGATGTCTCTGCCAAAAATTGGAGATGAATTTGGAGGTCGGGATCATTCAACGGTCATTCATGCTCTGGACAAGATCAAAACGGATATGGAGAGGAATTTTGATTTCAGAAATTTGATAAACAGGATCATCAAGGATATAAAAGGAAATAATTAACCCTGTGGATAGTTTTCGGTTTCTACCGGGTTTTCACCCCTATTTATCCACAGCTAATCAACTCAACAAACCTATCCACTTACCACCTCTAAAGGGTTTATCCACAAATCCACAGCCCCTACTACTATTATTACTACTAAAATTAATAAATATATCTTGAATAAGGAGATGATATTGTGCAATTTACCACTACAAAAGATGCACTCGTCAATGCAGTAAATACAGTTTCCAAAGCCGTGTCTGGAAAGACCACACTTCCCATTCTTGAAGGCATACTTTTTCAGGTTCAGGATGATGAGATTTTTTTAATGGGTACGGATATGGAAATCGGAATTAAAACAAAACTTACTGGAGATATCAAACGGGAGGGTAAGGTCGTACTTTCGGCAAGGCTGCTTTCAGAGTTAGTAAGAAAACTCCCTGAGGACGAAGTATCGTTTATTCTCAATGAGAACAACATGACCAAAATCACTTGCCTGAATTCTGAGTTCAATATCCAGGGCGAGTCAGGTGAAGATTTCCCAAAACTTCCAGAAATCAATGGGGAAAAGAATACCGTGATTCCCAAAGATCTTTTTAGAAGCATGATAAAGGAAACCGTTTTTGCTGTAGCGAAAAATGACAACATCCCCATACTTACAGGAGAGCTTCTGGAAATCGAAGAAGGAAGAATTAAACTTGTTGCACTGGATGGATACAGACTTGCCTTAAGGCAAGGGAAAACCGAAGAAGGAATTTCTCTGAAAGAGGTCATACCAGAAAGGACACTCGTTGAGCTTTACAGGCTGCTGTCTCTTAAAAATGAAGATCTTAAACTCTCAGCAACTGTCAACCAGGTACTTTTCACTCTGGGAGATACCAGTATGGTATCCAGCCTTTTACAAGGAGATTATATCAATTACAAACAAATCATCCCTTCAAATCATACCACCAGGGTAAAAATAAGGAAGGATGAATTACAGTCCAGTTGTGAAAGAGCATCTCTTATGGCAAGGGACGGGAAAAACAATCTTATAAAAATGAATTTTTCGGGAAATAATCTGGAAATAAAATCGAATTCGGAGCTTGGAAATCTTCATGAAAACATTACGATGGATATGGAAGGCGATCCTCTGAAAATAGCGTTCAACTGCAATTATTTTATCGATGCCTTAAAGGTGATCAGTGAAGATGAAATCGTCCTGGAGTTCACTACTTCGGTCAGCCCCTGCATCCTAAAACCGGTTGAGGGTGATCATTTTGTATATTTGATCCTGCCTGTAAGATATATTGAGCATTAAGCCACCGCAATGGTGGTTTTTATATGATTTTAAATTAAAAAGTGATTCATATTCGTATGGAGGTACAAAAAATGGATGAAATAACGATAAAAACTGAATATATTAAGCTTGATCAACTCTTAAAATTTTCAGGTGCTGCTGATTCAGGTTCTACAGCGAAAGCCATGATTCAGGGAGAAATAGTTAAATTAAATGGTGAAGTATGTAGTCAAAGAGGCAGAAAAATAAGAAATGGTGATATCGTAGAGATTACCGAAACCAACGAAAAATTTAAGATTATATTCAAGGGTGAATGATAATGTATCTGAAAAAACTGAAATTGATGAATTTCAGAAATTACGATACACTGGATATTGAACTGGATCAACATATCAATATATTTGTTGGAGACAATGCCCAGGGAAAGACCAATATCCTGGAGTCCATATATTTTTTGAGCAGGGGAAAATCCTTCAGAAATAATAACAGCGACCTTATTGGCTGGAGTCATGAAAATTCCTTTGCTGAAGGTGTTTTTATCAAGAAAAATTATGATGAAAATATCAAGATATCCATCAGCAAAGATGATACAATAGAAAATACTGCCGTTTTTATCAATGCAAAGAAAATAAAAGCAAGAAGTGATCTATACGGGAAAATCATGATGGTAAATTTTACTCCCGAAGATTTAAGTATCATAAAAGACGGGCCGGAAAATAGGAGAAAGTTCATCGATAATGAGCTTTTGAATATCAAGCCAGTCCATGGAAGGTTACTAAAAGATTATGCAAGAACACTAAAACAGCGTAATGAGCTTTTGAAAAATATTTGGAAAGATCCATCCCTAAAGAGCACGATTGAAATATGGAATGAACAGTTGATCAGTTACGGAAAGAAAATCATCGTAAATCGGATTATTTTTTTACAAAAATTAAACAAAATTTCAAGAAAAATACATAAAATCCTTACAGATGACCAAGAAGAATTGAAGCTTTACTATATTTCCAATCTAATAAAAAATCATGAGGACATGGATAATATTGAAAAAATTTTCAAAGAAAGTCTTGAATCCAGTTTTGACAATGACATCAAAAAAGGGTACACTTCCATAGGGCCTCATCTTGATGATATCAAGATCAATATCAATGATTTTGACTCAAAGGTTTTTGGATCACAAGGGCAGCAGAGGACTTGTGCCTTATCACTTAAGCTTTCACAGCTGGAGCTTATCAGCGAGGAGACTGGGGAAGTCGCCATTGTTCTTCTTGATGACGTCATGAGCGAGCTGGACAGCAGCAGACAGAAAAGGCTTATTGAGTTTTTTAGGAACAGCCAGGTCATCATCACATGCACGGATACAAATTTTTTAAATAGTATTCAAACGGAGAGCAAAAAAATATATACTATATATCAGGGAAAAATAATCAATAATGAAAATAATTAAAAGACTGGGGGACTATAATAATGTCACAGAATGATAAATATGGTGCTGAACAGATTCAAGTGCTTGAAGGTCTGGAAGCTGTCAGAAAAAGACCGGGGATGTACATCGGAAGCACCGGACTCAGAGGTCTTCATCATCTTGTTTATGAAATTGTGGACAACAGTATCGACGAAGCTCTTCAGGGATTTTGCGATAATATAAAAGTCACAATAAATAAAGATAATTCCATCACAGTAGTTGATAACGGCAGGGGAATTCCTACAGGAATCCACCCTAAATACAAGAAATCAGCTGTGGAAATTGCCCTTACTATGCTTCATGCCGGCGGAAAGTTCGGCGGAGGAGGATATAAGGTGTCCGGAGGCCTTCATGGTGTCGGCGTATCAGTTGTTAATGCGCTTTCGGAAGTACTGACTGTTGAAGTCAAGCAGAATGGGCATATTTATACGCAAAGCTATCAAAGAGGAAAACCAGATCATGATCTTATGATAGCCGGAGATTCAAACAGAACAGGAACAACAATAACTTTTAGACCAGACCATGAAATTTTTGAAGAGCTGGAATATGATTTTGAGATTCTTGAGCACAGGCTGCGTGAGTTAGCATTTTTAAATAAGGGCATAACCATTTATCTTAAAGACGACAGGGAAGAAAAAAGAACTGAAAAATACGCCTATGACGGTGGAATAGCATCTTTCGTGGAATACCTTGATAAAAATAAAGACGTCCTTCATGAGCAGGTCATCAGTTTTGAGAAAGTCAAGGATGACATGGTTGTGGATATCGCCATGCAGTATACCGACAGCTATAGTGAGAATATCTATGCATTCGCCAATAATATCAATACAACGGAAGGCGGAACGCATCTCAATGGTTTTAAATCCGCCCTTACAAGAACGATAAATAGTTATGCTAAAAAATATAATTATCTTAAGGGAAATGATAAAAATCTTTCAGGAGAAGATGTCAGGGAAGGTCTTACTGCGATCATCAGTGTAAAGCTGACAGATCCTCAGTTTGAAGGGCAAACCAAGACAAAACTTGGGAATACTGAAGTAAAGGGTATCGTTGAGACGATTGTTAATGATAATTTTTACGCATTTCTGGAAGAAAATCCAAGCATTTCAAAGATCGTTATCGAAAAATCCCTTACCGCTGCCCGAGCGAGAAATGCAGCCAGAAAAGCAAGGGAGCTTACCAGAAGAAAAAGCGTTCTGGACAGCACTTCCCTTCCTGGAAAACTTGCAGACTGCAGGGAAAAAGATCCCGCTCTTTCAGAAATTTATATTGTAGAAGGAGACTCCGCAGGAGGTTCCGCCAAGCAGGGAAGAGATCCCAAAAACCAGGCAATACTGCCTCTTAGGGGAAAAATATTAAATGTTGAGAAAGCAAGGCTGGATAGGATTTTGAATACGGAATCCATAAGGTCTATGATCACCGCTTTCGGTAGCGGGATCAGCGAAGACTTCGACAGGGACGGCGCAAGATATCACAAAATCATCATCATGACGGATGCGGATGTAGACGGCGCTCACATCAGAACGCTTCTCCTTACTTTCTTGTACCGATACATGAGAGGACTTATTGAATCAGGATTTATTTATATCGCCCAGCCACCGCTGTATAAGGTGCAGAAGGGAAAGAGAATTGAATATGCTTATTCTGACAAAGAATTAAATAAAATCATGGATGAAATGGGAAGGGATAATAGTATCGGGATACAACGATACAAAGGTCTTGGAGAGATGAATCCTGAACAGCTATGGGAAACAACCATGAATCCTGAAACGAGGACACTTTTACAGGTTAATATCGATGATGCCATTCAGGCTGATGAGATATTCACGATCCTGATGGGGGACAAAGTCCAGCCGCGTAAAGAGTTCATTGAGAGAAATGCTAAAAAAGTCAAGAACCTGGATATTTAGGAGGTAGTATAAGTGAGTGACGATTATAATAAAGTATTGCCTATAAACATAGAAGACGAAATGAAGAAATCCTATATCGATTATGCCATGAGTGTCATTGTTGGCAGGGCGCTGCCTGATGTGAGGGATGGTTTGAAACCTGTACATCGAAGAATTCTCTTCGCCATGAGCGAACTTGGCCTGACACCTGAGAAACCTTATCGAAAAAGTGCGAGGATCGTCGGAGACGTTCTTGGTAAGTACCATCCACATGGGGATACCGCAGTTTATGACGCCATGGTAAGATTGGCACAGGATTTTTCTACCAGATACCTACTGGTCAACGGACACGGTAATTTCGGATCCATCGACGGAGATTCAGCCGCCGCTATGAGATACACAGAAGCTAAAATGACAAGGATGACTACAGAGCTTTTGAGAGATATCAACAAGGATACTGTAGATTTTACATTAAATTTCGATGAGACT
The DNA here is from genome assembly GCA_013335935.1 of Eubacteriaceae bacterium. Taxonomy (GTDB): domain Bacteria; phylum Bacillota; class Clostridia; order Eubacteriales; family Alkalibacteraceae; genus JAAXUP01. The sequence continues at coordinate 11,630 of JAAXUP010000006.1, forward strand.
CAAAAAGAGCCCAGCGTACTGCCTTCAAGATACCCGAACCTTCTTGTTAACGGATCCTCAGGTATTGCTGTTGGTATGGCGACCAATATTCCACCCCATAATCTGGGGGAAGTCATTGACGCGACAATTGAGCAGATCGACAATCCAGAGGCCACCATCGCGGATCTCATGAAGCATATCAAAGGTCCTGATTTTCCTACAGGAGGCATCATCCTGGGGAAAGACGGGATCACCAGCGCTTATGAAACCGGAAGAGGACGGGTCAAAGTAAGAGCAAAAGTACATACAGAAGAAATTTCATCCACAAAGCAGAGGATCGTTATCACGGAGATCCCATACATGGTAAACAAAGCAAAGCTGGTTGAAAAAATTGCTGATCTTGTCAAGGAAAAGAAAATTGAAGGCATTTCCGATCTAAGGGATGAGTCCGACAGAAATGGGATGAGAGTTGCCATCGACTTAAAAAGAGACGTCAACGCCGAGATCATTTTAAATCAGCTTTACAAGCACACCCAGATGCAGGATACCTTTGGAGTCATTCTCCTTGCCCTTGACAAGAACCAGCCAAAAATCATGAATCTGAAGGAAATACTGATAAAATATATCGATTTCCAGAAAGAAATCATCGTGAGAAGAACACAGTTCGACCTGAAAAAGGCTGAAGACAGGGCGCACATCCTGGAAGGACTTATCATCGCCCTGGACAACATCGACCGGGTAATAAGCATCATCAGAGGGTCAAAAAATGTAGAAATAGCAAGGGAATCCCTTATATCGGAATTCTTGCTTTCTGACAAGCAGGTTCAGGCAATCCTGGACATGAGGTTACAGAGACTTACCGGGCTTGAAAGAGAAAAGATTGATATGGAATACGCAGAACTCATGACAAGGATCCAGGAGTTTAAAGAAATCCTTGGAAGTGAAAAATTGGTCCTTCAGATCATTAAAGATGAAATGTCTGAAATCAAGGAAAAATTCAGCGATAAAAGAAGAACAGCCTTCGAACACGATTTCGAAGAAATCAGCATGGAAGATCTCATTGAGGAGCATGATGTTGTTATCACCATGACGCACATAGGATACATCAAGAGGATTTCTGCTGATACCTATACTTCCCAGAAACGAGGGGGTAAAGGAATAACAGCTTTGTCAACAAGGGACAATGATTTTGTGGAGAATATTTTCACCACAACCACCCATCATTATATCCTGTTCTTTACCAACAAAGGAAAAGTATACAGGCTTAAGGCATACGAACTTCCGGATGCATCCCGTACGGCCAGAGGAACTGCAATTGTAAATATCCTCCAGCTGGAAGAAGGGGAAAAAGTCACGACAGTGATTCCTGTAAGGGAATTTAGTGAGAATATGTATCTTTTGATGGCTACCAAAAAAGGAATCATTAAGAAAACTGATCTTAAGGAATATGACAGCTCAAGAAAATCCGGGCTGCTTGCCATCAATCTGAATGAGGATGATGAACTGATTTCGGTTGAAATGACTGACGGAGAAAAGGACATCATTATGGGAACCAAAAAAGGCTATGCCATACGATTCTCCGAGAAGGATGTTAGATCGGTTGGAAGGACGGCAATAGGGGTTAGAGGAATCATGCTGAGAGGCGATGATGAAGTCATTGGCATGGATCTGGCAGAAGAAAACCTTTATGTTCTGTCAGTATCGGAACATGGATACGGAAAGTTGACAACAGTCGATGAATACCGATCTCAAAACAGAGGCGGCAAGGGAATCCAGACGTATAAGATCACGGATAAAACTGGAGATATCATTGGGCTGATGGTGACCTGCAAGGATGATGAGATCATGATGATAAACAACCAGGGCATTGTGATACGACTTGAAGTCGGAGGAATCTCAACAATGGGAAGAAGCACCCAGGGAGTAAGGCTTATGAAGCTGGACAAATCTGAAAAAATCGTGACAATTGCTAAAGTTATCAGTGAAGACGAAATAGATATTGTCGAATAAAAGTAAATAAATGACCTGAAACAGCGAATAACACTTAAGGATCTGAAGACCCCGGAAATGGGAACAGATCCTTTTCTGTTAATAAAATCCAGGATTAGTGAGCGAATTCTCAATACAGCATATAAATTTCATTTATTATTACAAATGTACCGTAGGTGTTACAAAAATCATGTATTATATAAATATAAGGTGAAGTACATCGTAAACGAATTATGAAAATTAGGAGGTTTTTAGATGAAAGCACTGGTTTTAGAGGGAAAAGGTCAGGTAAGCTACAAAGAAGTTCCAAAACCGGAGTGTGCCCCTGACGGACTTTTAATTAAGGTGGATTCTGTCGGTTTATGCGGTTCTGATGTGAGGACCTATTTTCACGGTCATCAGGATGTTCATTATCCTTGCATCCTAGGTCATGAAAATGCAGGTACCATAGTCGAGGTCGGCAGTGAAGTCAAGGGCTTTAAGGTGAATGAGAAAGTGATCATCAATCCTGTGCTGCCCTGCGGAAAATGCTGGTATTGTCTAAAAGGATGGCAGCACATGTGTTCCGATCGATTGACCTATGGTCACTCCATTCAGGGAGGTTTCGCCGAATATATGGCTGTTCCTGGAATAGGTCTGGAAAGAGGCCAGGTGCTTAAAATTCCAGAAGGGGTATCAACCGATGAAATTGTTATCGTTGAACTGCTGTCCTCAATCGTCAATTCTCAGGATTATGCAAATATTACGTTAGGCGAGACAGTGGTTGTCATAGGGACAGGACCCATTGGATGTCTGCATTCAGAAGTTGCCAGATTAAGAGGCGCACAAAGGATCATAATGATCGACCTGAATGATGAACGGTTGGAAATGTCAAAGAAATTCAGCGGCACGCATTTTATCAACTCCAGCAAAGAAAGTGCTGTAGAAAAAGTCATGGAGATCACAGATCATTTTGGTGCTGATGCGGTGATCATCGCAGCTCCTTCCGTAAAAGCTCAAAGCGAAGGATTGGACATGCTGAGAAAGCGTGGAAGACTGGTGATATTTGGAGGCGTGTCTAAGGATGACCCCATATCGAAATTCGACAGCAATAAAATACATTACAACGAAATAGCGATCCTGGGCGCTTTCGCATACGGTCCAAATGATTTTAAAAAGGCATTTGATCTTGTGGTAAATAAAATGGTGAAGACAGAAGGTTTTGTCACTCACGTACTTCCTCTTGAAAAAATGGAGGAAGGGGTCAAGGAAATCCAATCAGGGCGAGCACTGAAAGTTGTTTTAAAACCCTGAATAGATGGGTATATGGATAGAGATAGGATGCTTCTGAGCATAAAAGTTAAATAGCACAGCACAATTAATCCAATGAAGCTATAAATTGGGAAAGACATGAGGATGCGCTATGACAAATTATCATCCTTTGTACATTTGTACAGATCTTGTCCTGGAGGGATTGATTTTAGGTAACATTGATGGTAGAATTAGTGAGGAAAATAGTTTCACAGCATTTTGAAAGGAGAAAAAAAAATGGCAGATTTAGGTTTAACATTTTCAAAAGATTTAGTTGTAGTTGATCTGGAAGCAGGTTCTGATTTGGAAGCTATCCAGAAAGCGGCCTCTCACCTTTATGAAAAAGGTCTTGTTAAAGAAAGTTTCATTAACGCAATTCAGGAGAGAGAGAAGGTTTTTGCAACAGGACTTCCTACAGAAGGCTATGGAGTAGCGGTACCTCATACGGACGTTGAGCACGTCATCGAACAGAGCATTTGCATCGCAGTGCTTAAAGACGCAGTTCCATTCAGCGTGATGGGCAGCATGGAGGAAAAAGTTGATTGCAAGATCATGTTCATGCTTGCACTGAAAGAACCACATTCCCAACTTGCTATGCTTCAGGCGGTAATCGGCATGGTTCAGAAACCGGACATTCTTGAGACGCTGGCTACTGAAAAAGATACTCAGGTGATTTATGATATCGTCATGAATGAACTTGAGAACATGGAAACAGAAGAATAATAATCCACGGAGGCTTCATATTTGGAAAGTAAAGGTTTTTTCTTTGGTATGTGGCAGGAATTGACATTCGGTCAATATCTGCAGTTTTTAGTAAATTTTGTAGCACGGAATTATCAAATTATTGGATTGTTGCTATTTGCATATGCCTTAGTCATATTTTTAGGCAGGTACGGCGGAAGCAAATACATACCTGAGCGATTTGAAGGCTTTATAATGGAAAAATCAGGAAATTTAATCAAGAGCGAGCCATCCATCAGCACGGATAAAATGGTAAGGCTTATTTATAATGATTGGAAAAGTGAAATCACTTCTTTTCCTTCATACGTATTTGTAAGGTCTAAAAAAGACTACTGGATAGAAAAGCCTTCCTTAGAGGTGCTTGAAGAAAGAATAGGAATAAATAAAGAAAAAGTAACAGAAATTTTAATTAATAATGGAGTGATTGTGAATGACGTACAATAATTGCGAAAGCATTATTGAAAAGGGGAAAAACGTCATTAGCATTGAGATCGAATCACTTGAAAAAATTAAGGGGAATGTTGACGATTCATTTGTGAAAGCTGTAAATATGATTCTTGAATGCAAGGGTAAAATCATTTTAACAGGCACAGGCAAATCCGGTTTGATCGGAAGAAAAATTGCTGCTACAATGAGTTGTTGTGACATTCCCTCTTTTTTTCTCAATGCTTATGAATGCGAAAATGGCGACTTGGGCGTTGTCCGGGGAAATGATCTGATCATTGCCATCTCCAATAGCGGCGAAACCGGTATTCTTACGAAGCTGGTTATACCATCATGCAAGTATTTAGGTTGTAAAATTATCTCTTTGACAGGGAACCTTGATTCAACAATGGCGAAGCTTAGTGATACGGCGATTGACATCAAGGTAGACAGGGAAGCCTGCTATCTTGGGATCAACGCTTCATCAAGCACGACGGCAACTCTCGCAATGGGTGATGCGTTAGCCTTGGTTGCTATGGAACTTAAAGGGACCACAAGAGAAAAGACATATTTTCTTCACCAGGGTGGAGCCTGGGGAGACGCTCTCAAAGGAGAGTTGAAAAAATAAACGGAGGTGTATTCAATGAGTGTAAAAATTGCGCCGTCACTTTTTGGTGCTGATTTTGGAAATCTGGAAAACCAGATCAAAGCGGTAGAAGAATGTGGGGTAGAAATGCTGCATATCGATGTTATGGATGGAACGTATGTACCCAATATTGCATTCGGGCCTGATCAGGTGAAATCATTAAGGAGCAAGACAAATTTATTTTTTGACGTGCACATGATGGTGGTTAATCCTGACAGGTATATCGAACGGTTTGTAGAAGCCGGAGCAGGAATCATTACTGTGCACCAGGAAGCAACTGTACATCTGCACAGAACGCTTCAGCTCATTCGATCATTTGGAATTAAATCAGGAGTTACGTTAAATCCTGGAACACCTATCGATACGTTAAAGTATGTTCTTGACGAAATCGACATGGTACTCCTCATGACGGTCAATCCAGGCTACGGCGGACAATCCTTTATCCCCAATAGCATCAATAAAATCAGGGATCTTAAAGAAATGGTCAAGGATTATAATATCGACATCCAGGTTGATGGCGGTGTCAATCTTGAAATTGCTCCAAAAGTTGTTGAAGCAGGAGCAAATGTTTTGGTAGCTGGTTCATTTACCTTTACAGGGGATATAAATAAGAATATTAGAGATTTAAGAAATTGTGTAAAATAGTAACAAATCAGGAGGGAAATGTTTAATGAAAGCAGTAAAATTATATGCCATACAAGAGCTTAAACTGGAAGAAGTTCCAGTTCCACAAATAAAAGATACAAAAGATGTGCTTATTAAAGTAAAGGCAACAGGTATATGCGGATCAGACCTTTCAAGATATGGAAAATTTGGACCTAAAAAAGAAGTTGGACTGACTTTCGGCCATGAATTTTCAGGCGTAATTGAAGAAATTGGAAGCGATGTTACGAACTTTAAAAAAGGAGACCGAGTGGCTGTTAGCCCAGGGCTTCCTTGCATGGTATGCGAGTACTGCAAAATGGCGGATTATTCTAAATGCAATACCCTTGAAGTAATCGGTGCCGTTTCTGACGGGTCTTTTGCCGATTACATCACAGTTCCCGCTGAAAACTGCCTGCATCTCCCTGATGAGATCAAATTTGATCAAGCTGCTTTAATCGAACCTTCAGCGGTTGTTGTTCATGCTTTTTATCAGGCAAACATGAAAGTTGGAGATACGGTGACCATCATGGGCTGCGGACCGATCGGTCTCATGAGTATTCAATGGGCAAAGGTTTTTGGCGCCAAAAAAGTCATCGCTATTGACGTCATGCCTGAAAAACTTCAATGGGCTCTTGATATGGGAGCAGATGAGGTCATCAATGGGCTGGAAGAAAAAGCTTACGACGGCGTCAAGAGACTTACCAATGGAAGGGGAACAGACATCGTTGTTGAGGCGGCAGGAAATGCTTTTACATGCGCACAAGTTCTGAGTCTTGCTTGTAAAGGCGGAACGGTGGTTTATATGGGGATTCCTTACTCTGATGTTACCATTGACCGATTTAATTTTGAGAGCATTATGAGAAATGAGCTTCACGTTGTAGGCTCATGGAATTCAATCACAGGACCTTATCCTGGAAAGGCGTGGGACACGACCATACACTTCATGAAAGAAGGCAAGGTGGATTTTACACCGATCATAACCCACCGATATACACTTGATGATGCAGTTGAAGTATTTAAAAAAGTATACAAAAGGGATACTTTGTTTGGAAAGATCATGTTCTTCCCTGAAGGAGTAGAGTAATATGAAAAAAATTGCTATAGGGTCAGATCATGCAGCATTTCAAGCTAAGAAATATTTAATAAAAGAATTACAATCATGGGGAATCGAAGTTGTAGACGTGGGCCCGGATGGGGATGACAAACCTGTTGAATATGTTCCTATCGCTGAAAGTGTTGCTTTGAAAGTTGCAAACAATGAAGTTGACGGGGGAATACTCATGTGCGGAACTGGCGTGGGCATGTCCGTTGCCGCAAACAAAATTCCTGGGATCCGTGCTTCTGTCGTAAATGATCTTTTTACTGCCCAGTACTCAAAATCTGATGTTAACCTGAATGTTCTCTGTATGGGAGCACGGGTCATCAGTGAAAGAATGATCATGGAAATCACCAAAAAGTGGATCGAGACTCCATTTACCGGTGGAAGATTTATACCAAGAATCGCAAAGCTTCATGAAATGGAAGCCAAATATCTTGTGAAAAAATAGAAAAAGGTGATTTGATGATTAAAGTTTCGGCTTCTATTATGTGCGGCAACTCACTAAAGTATGGCGAAGAACTGAAAAGACTCGAGGAAGCCAATGTTGATATGATTCATTTTGATATGATGGACGGTTCTTATGTGTCTAACATCGCAATGGGGATTTATCTCCTGGAAGATATGAACAAGGCTACAGATATTCCCTTTGATGTTCATATGGCGGTATGGGAACCATCCCCGTTTTATGAAACCATGGCGAAAGCCGGGGCGGATTATTTATGTATCCATCCTGAAGCCGTCAGGCATATCCACAGAGATGTTCAACGAATACGGGAACTGGGCATGAAACCGGGGATAGCAATCAATCCCTCCACAAATCATGGCGTATTACGGGAAATTATTCAGGATATCGATCTGGTGACGGTCATGACCGTTGACCCGGGTTTTGCGGGACAGAAATTCATAACTTCTCAACTTGAAAAAATAAAGGCAATAAGGGAAATGGCAAATAAATTTAATCCGGATCTCTTGATTTCAGTGGATGGAAACATCAATACCACGACAATCCCCCAATGCGTCAAATACGGTGCTGACGTACTGGTGGCAGGAACATCATCGATATTCAAAGGCGAAGATGCGGATTACAAAAAGCTGGTTCTGGAAATGAAGGACTGCGGGAAGTAAGATTCTGTTGGGATGAGCGGAAGATAGCTTTGGAAAAAAATCAAATAATAATTGGAGGGCTATAAATGGCAGGAACTATGAAAGGATTATGTTTAAATGAAAGTCAGAAACTTGAGCTAAGAGAGTTTCCCATACCTGAACCTAAAAAAGGTTATGTGAGAGTGAAGGTAAAAAGGGCAGGAATCTGTGCAACGGATATTGGATACTGGAAACATGGGAGCGACAGGCTTCAACTTCCGGTAATCCTTGGCCATGAAGCTTCCGGGGATGTTGAAAAACTGGGAGAAGGCGTAACGAAAGTCAAAGAAGGCGACAGAGTAATCGTCATGACGACTTATGAAGTGTGCGGAGAATGTCATTTTTGTAAAATCGACGCGACAAACCTGTGTATTAAAAGAAGAGGCATCGGATCAAAAGAAAACGGTGGATTTGCAGACTATGTTGTTGTTCCAGAAACAAGCTGCATAAAAATGCCTGATTCCATGACTTACGATGAAGGTGCCATGGTTGAAGTACTTGCCTGTGGTATCCACGCCGTAGCTGAGCAGGCTCCAGTCACTTTAGACTCTGTCACACTCGTGGTGGGACCTGGCCCGATCGGTGTGCTGGCTTCTTTAGCGGCACAAGCATGTGGTTCAAAAGTTATCCTGGCAGGTCTTACTCAGGATGTTCCTAGAATGAACGTCGCAAAATCCTTAGGAATCAATACAATTGTTAATCTTCAGGAAGAAGATCTGGGTAAAGTTGTCAGTGATATGACTAATGGTTATGGCGCTGACTTTGTTGTGGAAGCATCAGGTTCATATCCTGGAGTTCGAACGGCTCTGGATATGGTTGCAAAAAAAGGAACCTTGTGTCAAATGGGAGTAAACCATGGCACAGGTGAAGTTGACTGGTCAATAATCCTTAACAAGGAACTTCATATTATCGGCTCGTTAAGTCAGAAACCGACCGCTTGGATCAAAGCTAAAAACATGATCAGTGAAGGTAAAATCGATGTAAATCCTTTGATATCAGACGTTATGGCATTAAAAGATTACGAAGAAGCTTTTGGAAAAGCTGCAAATGTAACAGGATTTAAGGTTCTATTTGATCTTGAAAAGTAAAAAATCGACAGGAGTTAAGGAGTGTTCATTTGAAGAAGGTAGTGCTCGTAACAGGTGGAACAAAAAATATCGGCAGGCATATTGCACTGGAATTTGCCAGAAATAATTTTGACGTGATCATATGCAGCTCCAGAGACACGGTTTCAGCGGAAGAAACAAAAAAAGAGGTTGAAAAATACGATGTCAGGTGCTTTGCATTGACCATTGATGTTTCCAATAAGCAGGATGTAGTCCGTCTAAAAGAATTTATCAGCGAACATTATGGGTATTTGAATACACTGGTGAACAATGCCGGCATTCTGCCAAAAAATACATCCCCTGACGATTTATCTGAGGATAACTGGTATAGGGTAATGGATGTCAACCTGAATGGAACCTACCTTGTTTCAAAATACATGCTTCCACTTTTAAAAGCAGGAAAAGATCCATCCATTATAAATATAACTTCTACCGCTGCCTTCACTGGCGGCGGTGGAAGCATTGCCTATGCAGCCAGCAAGGGAGGCATTGTATCGCTGACACGTGCCCTTGCCAAGGTTTTTGGGAAAGACGGCATCCGGGTTAATGGAATCGCTCCGACATTGATCCTTACGGATATGCTGAAAAACAGATTTAAAAATAACCCCCAGGATTTGGAAAAAAAACTGGAGAGTGTGCCTCTTAACAGATGGTGCAGCGAGGATGAAGTTGCCGAGTTGGCATATTTCCTGTCAAAACCTTTGTACATCCATGGTCAGATCATCATCATGGATGGCGGAAGAGAATTGGGTGTATGATCAGAGATGCGTTTAAATAAAAAAAATGGTGATTTATAATGGATTATGAAAAACAGAAGAAAATCTTTGAAAGTTATAAAAAAAGCATCAAAAGGGCAAAATTCACCCCTTTAGGGAAGAATGTCTTTGACATTGGAAATCCACTGGATCACATAAAGAAGGAAGAAGAGGACAAGGAAAAATCCTATAAAGTCCTGGAAGGTGTCACAGATAAAGCCCTTGAGTACAAGATAAAAATGTTAGAGAAAAAAATGGAAAAGATGTATATAATTAATATATTATCACTATTGTTTGCTGCTGCTGCGCTTTATTTTTCACAGTTATAAATTTATCAATAGAGAATATGAGCAATTTCTCATGTATAGATTGTAATACATTTGATATAACAAAAATAAGTTGTAATTACAAATGTAACATGAGATAATACAACATGTAACATTAATGTAATCGTTGCAAAAAGAAGGGCAAAAATCAAATTAGGTAAGTTTGTGTATTACTCACTAAATAACCTAAAATAATTCATTGAGGAGGTGAATATTCATGGCTCAAAAGAAAATTCTAGTTGCTTGTGGAACTGCAATTGCTACATCTACAGTAGTAGCGAAAAAAATCGAAAAAGTGTGCAAAGAAAAAGGTATCGATTGTATGACAGTTCAGTGCAAAGCATCTGAAGCCGTATCAAAAGCTAGAACATTGAAACCGGATGTTATAGTTGGTACTTGCCAGATTCCTGGAGATACAGGTGTTCCGGTTGTTAACGGAAGATCATTCCTGACAGGAGTAAATTTACAAGCTACAATCGATGAATTAGTTGAAGTTTTAAGAGACAAGTAATCTTTTAAAGAACAGCAGCAGGAAAGTTTAGTGAGAAAATATAATATTAAACAATGAGGGGGAATAACTCAATGGACATGGTATTAGCAGTATTTCAATGGATAATTGGCGCAGGTGCTTCAGTAATGATGCCTATCATTCTTTTAATCTTAGGTTTGGCACTTGGCGAAAAATTCTCAGATGTTTTTAGAGCAGCAATAACTTTCGGTATCGCATTTATAGGACTTAATCTCGTAATTGGACTTATGGTTAACACAATCACACCGGTAATCGCTAAATTGGTTGACGTCTACGGACTTAAAAACAACGCAATCGATATCGGATGGCCAGCAGGCGCAGCAGTAGCCTGGGGAACAGACGTAGTGCCAATTATCTTTATCACCATCATGTTGACTAACATTGTTATGTTAGCACTTGGATGGACAAAGACAATGGACATCGACATCTGGAACTACTGGCATGCATTATTCATAGGTAGCGCTATTGTACTTATGGGAGACAAATCAGCATTAAGCTACGTTCTAGCAGCCGTTTCAGCAGCTGTGAACATGGCGATCGTATTCAAGATTGCCGATTATATCCAGCCAGACTGTGCTGAGGTATTAGGACTTGAAGGAATATCATTACCACATACTCAAGGGGTTGCCTTTGCTTTGATCGCATATCCTTTAGACTGGTTAATGGACAGAATCCCTGGCATCAAAGATATCAGATGGACTTCTGACACAATGCAAGAAAAACTTGGTCTTCTAGGCGAGCCAATGATGCTGGGACTTATCATAGGTGCCGCATTAGCAGCAGCAGCTCAAATGGAAATCAGGGTTATCATGAATACAGCTATGGGCGTTGCCGGAGTACTTGTACTTCTTCCAAGAATGATTTCTCTATTGATGGAAGGCTTAATGGTAATCTCTGAAGGAGCTCACCAGTTCATGGCAAAAAGATTCCCAGGAAGAGAAGTTTACATTGGTCTTGACGCAGCAGTAGCTATCGGACATCCTTTCGTAGTATCAATCGCACTTATCATGATTCCAATCACTTTGGTACTTGCTTTTGTACTTCCAGGCGTAACGGTACTTCCGCTTGCTGACTTATCAGTACTTACATTCTTCAACATCTGTTCAATTCTTCCTAACAGAGGAAACCTGTTCAGAGGGATAATATTAGGAACAATCAACAGTGTTATCATCCTTTATCTTGCAACTTATGCAGCACCAATGATGACTGAACTCTTAGGAGTAGTTGATCCTACATTACTGATGGAAGGTTCACAAGTAACTTGCTTAGCAGTAGGCGCTCAGATCTACACTTGGATTCCTTTCTTCATCGCACTACAGTTCATTAAGTAATTATTTTTAACTTTGCACACACACTTAATACCCCAATGTTTACATTGGGGTATTTTTAAATGGAAAGGAGAAGTCCATGCTTAAAAATAAAGTAGCAGTGGTCACAGGAGGTTCAAGAGGAATAGGGAAAGCAATCGTAAAGGAATTTGCCCGAAATGGCGCAAGTGTAGTAATCAATTTCCATTGCAGCGAGGAAGCAGCAAATGAACTGAAAAATGAATTGGAAGGTCAAGGCGCCAAGGTCCGTGTTTTCAAGGCGGATGTATCGGACCCCACGGAAGCCAAAAAACTGATTGAATACACGGTAAAAGAATTTGGTACGATAGATATCCTGGTTAACAATGCAGGTGCGGGACTTGCACTTCCTTCTGCCTTAGATATCACCTTTGAGGATTTCTCAAGAATTATCGATATCAACCTGAAAGGCACATTTTTCTGCTCCATGGAAGCCGTTAAACATATGATCGAGAAAAAAACAGGCCGGATCATCAGCATATCCAGCTCAGCAGTCAAACAGCCCAGGGGTGGGACCGCGGCTTATTCAGCTTCAAAAAGCGGAGTGGAACTTTTAATGAATTCTTTGGCACAAGAGTTTGGTCCCTGCGGCATAAATGTGAATACGGTAGCTCCTGGCCCTACAGAAACAGATATGCTGAAAGATTTCTTCACCCCTGAGAGAAAAAAAGAAGTAGAAGCTGCCATTCCATTAAGAAGATTGGCAATCCCTGAAGATATCGCAAAAGCCGTGCTGTTCTTTTCCACCGACATGTCGGATTATATTACCGGTCAGAAAATTCTGGTTGATGGGGGAAGAACCATCAGGTAGTAAGCGGTAAAATCAGAAAGCAGAAGAAGGAAACGCTGCTTTCGTGTATTATGAAATGGATTACATGGTCGTATTGGAAAAAAATATGTGGCAATTTATTTTTAATAGGTTATAATTAAAGTGAACAAATGAACGAGACGAATAACATATGAACAATAAATTGCCAATTCGGCGATATTGATGTTGCTATTAATTATTTATTAAAGAGGGAGTGTTATGATGAGTAAAATGAGAGCGGCAGTTCTTAAAGGGATAGGAAACATCGAAATGGAGGATAGGGAAATTCCCACCATCGGCGCTGGAGAAGTCCTTGTTAAGTCAATGGTTGGGGGGATCTGTGGAACAGACATCGAACGTATGTGGCGTACAGGGACATGGAAATTTCCAACAATACTTGGTCACGAATTTGCCGGAATTGTCACGATGACAGGTGAAGGCGTAACGAACGTCGTCCCAGGAGACCACGTGGTAGTCAACCCAATGCTTACCTGCGGAGTTTGCAGATACTGCAGGTCAGGACATCAGAATATGTGCGTGGAGTATGACTACCTGGGTTCAAGATCGGATGGCGGATATGCCCAGTTCGCAAAAATTGCGGCAAAAAATGTTATTAAACTTCCAGAAGATTTGCCTTTTGATATTGCCTCCACAATCGATCCTCTGGTTATTGGGATTCATACCCTCACTAAGGCTGACATACAGCCCAACAATACAGTTTGTATCATGGGGGCAGGTCCGATTGGAAATTTCATGATCCAACTCGCTAAAATCTATGGTGCCGGAAAAGTATTTGCAGTGGATCTTATGGATGAAAAGCTTGAATGTGCCAAAAAATCAGGAGCCGATTTCTGTGTAAATATCACAAAAGAAAACCTTTTTGATGTTATCGAAAAAGAAACCGGAGGGCTGATGGCAGATGTGGTTATCGAATCCGCCGGTGCGCCTCAGGCGGTTGAGAACAGTATCCTCGTGGCAGGTAAGCAGGGAAGGGTAGTTTTCATGGGAACTCCTCACAGGGACGTAACCATAGCAGACAAGGTTTTCGAAGGGATCCTTCGGAAAGAACTCACCGTAAGAGGTTCATGGTGTTACGACTACAAGGAACTGCCAATGGACGAATGGAGAACAGGTATTGATTATCTTCATTCAGGAAAAATCAAGGCGGATCATCTGATAACCCACAGGTTCAGCCTGGAAGAGGCAGATAAAGCCTTTGAGGTTGTAAAAACCAGGGATAAATATTTCAATAAAGTGCTTATCTATGTGAGTGAAAATTTGCCTGTATGATAGAATTTGACTTTAAATGCAATAAAATTGAGAAATATTAGTCTGTTAAAACGAAAACAACATCGCTGTAAAAAATATACCTGAAAAACTGGCTTTTCAAAACCAGATTTTCAGGTATAATTATACTAACAGAAAAATTAAGGGGAATCACATATATGGAGGATCCACGGAATACGTTAATAAAAATCGCCCACTATTATTACAGGCTTGATTACACACAGAGTGAAATCGCCGAAAAGCTTAAAATGTCAAGACAAAGGATAAACAGACTGCTTAAGAAAATCAGGCAGGATGGCATTGTAAAAATTCATATCGAGGGGTTCAGTGAAAGTTTTGTTGAACTTGAAAGTGAATTGGAGACAAAGTACAATCTCAATCGAGTGATCGTCATTTCAGTCATGGAGAATGAAAATTTATATGAGTCTCTTGCAATGGAAGGGGTAAATTATCTAAAAAGCGTTTTAAGAGATGATTTAAAAATTGGGATATCCTGGGGAAAAACACTATATCATCTGGCCAATAATTTGCCAGGGGATCTTGGCAGCTTCAAAAATATTACCGTTACGCAGCTTGTAGGTGGTATGAGCAGTGAAGAAGGTCCTAGAAAATCAGATGAGATCACCAGGCTGATCGCAGAAAAACTTAATGCTAAGCCAAATTTTTTCTATGCGCCTACTTTCGTCAGTAATCCTCTTGTACGGGAGGCATTCATGGAGGAGGACTCTATAAAGGAGGTATTTGCCGCGATAGAAAAATGTGACGTGGTCCTATTAAGCATTGGGGAAGTCAGTGAATATTCCTCATCCCTTAAAACCTTGTTGATTGACAAAGAGGAATACAATGAAATAAAGGCAAAGGGAGGTGTGGGAAATATAAGCCTCAGATACTTTGATGAAAATGGAAAAATACTTGACTGCAATATAAACCGCACCGTTATGGGGATCAATCCGGAGACCTTTAAGAAGGTTCCTGAGGTGGTGTGCATAAGCGGAGGAAAAGAAAAGGAAAAGGCCATTCTGGGAGCCCTTCGGGAGGGTTATATCGATACGCTGATCACGGATGAACAGACAGCGAGGAATATTCTCGCAATGGACAAGCCGCTGTAGAAAGAGAATTGATTTTGATTGTGAGGAAAATAGTGTAATAACAAAAATGCTGCCAGGCAGCATTTTTGTTTGCAATCTTATGAAAGATTACTTCATCATAAATTTCTTGATTTCTTCGTAAACCTTTTTCTCACCCATTTGAGGATAAATCAGTCCAAGACCATCAATAGCAGGTGCTTTGAAATCAAAGCTCTGTTTATTAAGCATAATGATCAAATCTGGATTTTCTTTCTCTTCTTCCTCAAGAGGTTTTTGGGTGAAGATATTGACATTAACAATATCGATTCCGGATCCACAGTTTTTTACGATTGCTTTTATTAGTTTTCCAGCTTTGGAATCGTTGATTCCTCCAACCATCATAATTTTCATTTTTCATCCTCCACATATTTATTATCATTAGGTTTATTATATCATAAAATTCATTCAAAATTACAGGTTCTAAGGATTTAGTACATCAAATCGCATCTTGTTTATTTGGCAGGTGAGGGGTCTCCTTCCTATAGAAAGGATGCTATTTTATGCAGGAAACAGGGAAGAAAAATGTATATTTATGAGCATTTGTATGGTATAATAAAAAATTGATAAACTCATTAAAATAAGGGAAAAATGGGGAGGTAATTAAATGAAAAAGACAGGTATAATTGCAGCGCTGCTAATGGTTATGGGAATATTCTTATTTGCAGGATGTACTTCAAAAACAGACAGTAGTGTTCTAAAAATCGGTGTGGATGATTCCTATCCGCCAATGGAATACAGAGATAAAGACAACAATCTGGTTGGATTTGACGTTGCGCTTGCAAAAGAAATTGGGAAGAAGCTTGGAATGGAAGTTGAGTTTGTCTCAACAGCATGGGACGGCATCTTTACAGGGCTGGATACAAACAACTATGATATTATCATGTCATCCGTGAGCATCACACCGAAGCGACTTGAAAAATATATCTTTTCAAAACCGTATCTTTCAAACGGACAGGTTATCGTTGTTAAACCGGGAGATACAGCAGTAACAAAAGCAGAAGACCTTAAAGGCAAAAAAATTGGCGTGCAGATCGGAACAACAGCAGATACGGCTGCCCAAAAATATATGGAGACCATAGATTTCCAACTTGAAAAATACGACGAAATCATACAGACTTTCTCAGCAATGAAGGCAGGCTATGTAGACTATATCGTAGTAGACTATCCGGTAGCGATCGAGTATGTGGCGAACGATCCTGCAAGTTTTGAAATATCTTCAGCACAGCTGACAAACGAGCCCATTGGGATTTGCCTTGCAAAGGAAAATACCGAGTTGAAAGATAAAATCGACAAAGCGATAGAAGATCTGAGAGCAGATGGTACGCTTAAAAAGATTTCTGAAGAATGGCTTGGCGCTGACTACACTTCTGATATTGACGAGAAATTAAATGTTATAGAATAATAAAACCGTAAAAAGTCAATTAAGCTTGTTCAGATAATTTCAGGACAAGCTTAATTATTAATTGCGATTGAAAGGAAGAAACCGTTTTGCTTACGCAACCACAAATTTTTGCAATCATAGAAGGAACAATCAAAACCTTACAAATAACTTCTATTGCAATAGTAGCAGGTATCCTGTTGGGAATGATCATTGCCATAGGAAGGATCTCCAAAAATAAAGTCCTGAATGGAATCACCTGGTTATATATCTGGTTCTTCCGAGGGACGCCATTGTTGATGCAGCTTTTTATGTTCTATTATATGCTGCCTTTATTTACTTTGGATATATTTGGAACAGCCGTCAGACTACCTGGGATGTTCCCGGCATTTGTTGCCTATTCCCTGAACTCTGCAGCTTATTTGTCGGAAATTTTCAGAGCAGGGATACTTTCCATAGACAAAGGGCAGATGGAAGCGTCGAAGGCATTGGGAATGAGTTATACCCAGGCCATGACAAAGATCATCATCCCTCAGGCTTACAGAAGGCTTATACCACCAGTTGGCAATGAACTCATCGTTCTGCTTAAAGATACCTCCCTGGTAGCTTCCATTGGAATGTTTGATCTGCTAAGGACGGTAAATCAGATGACCAATGCAACAGGCAGGTGGCAGTATTATCTCTATGCTGCGGCCATATATCTTTTTATGACATCCATCATTCAGGTAGCCTTTGGAAAAATCGAGAAGAAGTATTCGGCGTATGAATAGGAGAACAAACCCATGATAAAATTAGAACATGTATATAAGTCATTCGGAAAACTTGAGGTGCTGAAAGATATCAACCTTGAAGTCAAGCCGGGAGAGGTAGTATGCGTTATCGGACCCAGCGGCTCAGGGAAAAGCACCATGCTGCGATGTCTGAACCACTTGGAGCGGATAACAAGCGGCACGATTTACATCGAGGGTGAAATCGCTGACCAGCGGGAGAACAATAAGGATGTCTTAAACATCTCTCAGGAGAAAGTTCAGGAGCTTTGTACGGAACTTGGAATGGTATTTCAGCGTTTCAACTTATTTCCCCATCTCACGGCGTATGAAAACATTGCAATAGCCCCAAAAAACGTCAGAAAACAGAGCGATGCCGAAATCAAAGTGATTGCTGATGAACTGCTGGAGATGGTAGGCCTTGAGGATAAGAGGGATGAATATCCTTCGAGACTATCCGGAGGACAGCAGCAAAGGGTGGCCATTGCGAGAGCCCTTGCCATGAAACCGAAAATCATGCTTTTTGATGAACCGACATCAGCCCTTGACCCTGAATTGGTTGGGGAGGTTCTCGAGGTAATGAAGAAGCTTGCTAATGATGGAATGACCATGATCGTTGTGACCCATGAAATGGGTTTTGCGAAAGAGGTTGGGACAAGAGTGATATTTATGGATGAAGGCAGAATTATCGAGGAGGGAGATCCCAGGGAGATATTTGACAATCCAAAGGAAATCCGGACGAAAGCATTTCTGAATAAAATATTATAATTAAATACAGCCGGGCGCATGCCCGGCTGTATTCATGTCAAGTAAGGTTCTGTCAGTGGGGTAAGCTTCAATTGGTTTCAAGCACTTCCGATTTACTGCTGAAAAAGGTGCTCACATAAAGGGAGATGACAATGACGATTCCACCTGCATACTGCAGCAGAGTAAGTCGTTCGTTGAGGAAGAACCTTCCGGTCAGCATGGTGGTGACGGGAATAAAATTCACAAAAAGTGTCGTCGTCAGCACTCCAAGGTTTTTCAAAGCATAAATATACATCAAAAAACCGGCAGCCGAGGAGAAAAGTCCAAGAAAGAGGATGTGGCCTAAGGTTCCAGGATAAATCGTGAATATTTTATCCCCATGGGAAAATAAAACAATGGGTAGCATGGTCAGAAAAGCAATCATCGACTGGTATGAGCTTATGGCCAGACTGCTGTATTTTTTATAAAGAGGCTGGGTAAGGTAATTAAAAAGTATCCAGCATACGACTGCTCCAAAAATAAGGAGGATCCCTGAGGTGCTGGAAGCATCACTTTTTACACCTATGACCAGGATAACTCCCAGGAAGGATAATAGGACGCTGAATAGTCGCATTCCTGTCAGTTTGTTTTTGAAAAAGACGACGTCGGTAAGCAGGGATAGCACAGGGATCATGCCGATGATAATAGAGGCTACGGAAGCGCTTGTAAGCTTGATTCCATTGCTCTCACATAAAAAATACATCGTATAGCCTACAAATGCCGAAGTGAAAAGTTTGGGCAGATCACAAAATTCCAACTTGGAATTTTGGTCGGTAATTTTTAAAAGCGTAAAGAGTACAACCGCGGATATGGCAAATCGATAAAGGATAAGCACCTCTGGAGGGATCATTCCCACAAGAAATTTCGTGCTGACATAGGACAAGCCCCAAATGATGGTAGTAAACGTTGCTCCTGCAAAAGATAATTGTCGGTTCATAGCATTGATTCCTTCCGAATAGTGATATGTAACATAGTATATTATACCAGAATGTGAAAAATAAATATATTCTGCTTAAAATTCAGATTAAAATGATATTCCTTGGGTATCATAATAGAGTATCAGACAGGTAGTTTAGTAAGGAATGGTACAACATATAATAAAAATTAAAGGAGGCGTTTCAAATGCAAAAGTATGAATGCGTGATATGTGGTTATGTTTACGATCCTGTAGAGGGAGATCCAGACAATGGCGTTAACCCGGGAACAGCATTTGAAGATATACCTGAGGATTGGGTATGTCCTTTATGTGGAGCAAGCAAAAGTGATTTTCAGCCAGTCGAGTAACATAAGGCCAAGCCCCTTGAATTAGGGGTTTTTTTTATGCCCTGAAAATTGTATAATAAAGTGTTGAATCTAAATGAAAAATTATTTTTAGAAGGATGATGTTATGAAGGTTATAAACACTGATAAGATAAAGAAAGCGATATACGATGCAATTCTAGAAATCAACTGTATTCTATCCAGCGATGTAAGTACCTGCATCAATGAGGGATTAAGGGTGGAAGAATCTGATATAGGCAGGGACATTCTTGAGAAAATCTTAGAAAACAATGCTATAGCAAAAAGCAAAAGGATTCCTATTTGTCAGGATACGGGTATGGTGGTCATATTCGCTGAAATCGGACAGTATGTGAGTATAGAAGGAGATAGTATTACAAAGGTCATCAATGATGCCGTAAGGGAAGCTTATCGAGACGGGTATTTCAGGAAGTCTGTCGTAAGTGATCCTATTGAACGGATAAATACTGGAGACAATACACCGGCAGTGATTTATTATGATATTAAAGAGGGTTCCGATATAAAAATCCAGCTTACCGCCAAAGGATTCGGAAGCGAGAATATGAGCGCTTTGAAAATGCTGAAACCTTCTGATGGCATTGAAGGAGTAATAGAATTCGTAAAGGATACGGTTTACAACGCTGGACCGAATGCTTGCCCGCCTATGTTTGTGGGAGTGGGAATAGGGGGGACAATGGATAAATGTGCTCAACTTTCCAAAAAAGCGCTCCTTCGGGATATGGACAGCGCAAATGAAAAGCTCATATATTCCCAGCTTGAGTCACAGCTCATGGAATTACTTAATAAAGCAGGCATTGGACCCATGGGTCTGGGTGGAACCACTACCGTCCTGGGGGTAAATATTGAAACTTATCCAACTCACATCGCCGGATTACCAGTTGCAGTCAATATATGCTGCCATGTCAACAGGCATAAAACAATCGTAATTAAAGGAGAATAAAATGAAAGAAACTTCTATCAATTTACCATTGAATGATGATATTATAAAAGAGCTGAAAGCTGGTGACAAAGTGCTTTTAAACGGTATTGTTTATACTGGCAGAGATGCGGCACATAAGAGAATGATAGAAGATCTGAAAACCAAAGGACAGCTTCCTGTTGATTTAAAAGGACAAACTATTTATTATGTGGGGCCATGTCCTGCTAAACCTGGAGATGTGATCGGCTCAGCAGGGCCTACGACTTCTGGCAGGATGGACAAGTACGCGCCTGTACTCCTTGATTTGGGTCTAAAGGGAATGATTGGCAAGGGGAAACGTGATCACAAGGTGATACAAGCCATGATGACCAATAAGGCGGTCTATTTCGGGGCAATCGGTGGAGCTGGTGCCCTCCTGAAAGAAAGTATCAAATCCTGTGAAGTTATAGCCTACGAAGATCTGGGGCCTGAAGCGATCATGAAACTTGTTGTAGAGGATTTTCCAGTTACGGTGATCATTGACTCAAAAGGCAATAACCTGTACGAAACAGAATATTTAAAATATCAAAAAAAATGATGGGGGACAAATATGGCAGTTAAAGCGAAAGAAATTAATAAAAGGAATCCAGTCACCTATAAGCAGATGCTTTTACTTTTTGGAGTGCTGATAGCTTTTGATGTTATTTACCGAATGGGGTACACAAAATTAAGTGAAGCGGCACAAATCTTCGTATCTGTATTTTCAATAGCGTTAAGCTTAACGTTCATGTTTTTTTCACTTAAAAAAATAATACCGAGATATGAGATGATGGTAGCGGACAACAGTTTTGTCATCTACAAAACCATGTTTTTTAAACCCAAAATGATTGCAGCTGTTCCATTGGAAAAAATCACGGATGTGAGCCAGAAATATGAAAAAACTTCCTGGGAAGGAAGAAAGTCAGACTATACGTTATATGGAATCAAGGACAAGATTACTTATGTGGTAGAGTACAAAGCAGGAGATAATAAGGCGAACCTGATTATCCAGGCAACGAAAAAATTTACAGATAAGCTTGAAAAGAGTGTTGTAAAGAAATCTGGCAATGAGAGCCGATAAAAAGAGAAATAATAAGAGGCCACTTCATTTTGAGTAGCCTCTTATCGCTTATATAAGGGAGTCAATTAAAGATATATAATCAGGCTTGCTTTTGGCGCCTACTTCTCTTTTAACTTCTTCACCGTTCTTAAAAAATAACACGGTAGGAATGCTCATAACTCTGTATTTCATGGCAAGTGCTCTGTTCTCATCTACATTTAATTTCGCTATTTTAGCGACGCCTTCAAATTCATTCCCCAATTCGTCGACAATCGGAAGAACCATCTGACATGGTCCGCACCATTCTGCCCAAAAATCTACCATAACCGGCAATTTTGAGTTAAGCACCTCGTTTTCAAAATTCGTTTCATCAAGAATTACTACATGTTGATCTGCCATAGTCCAGACTCCTTTCAGTATACTAATATGTTGATACCCCAGAAAAGGATCGATAATCAGCTAATTATGATTCTCCCTGCGCAGGAATTTATTATAACATATGTTCAGCCCGATATTAATAATAATTATTATATGGTAAAATAAATCCTGGAGGGCAAAATGGATAAGAAAATTTTCAATGCAGTTTTTCAGGAAAAAAAGAATATCAAATTTCATATGCCAGGACATAAGGGAAGAAACTTTTCGGGAGCCGGATGGGAAAACTTTGATACCACTGAACTTCAGGGTACAGACAACCTTAGGGAGCCCAAAGGAGTAATTCATGAAGTCCTTCATGATATTGCACAAATTTACCATGCGGATAGAAGTTTGATCAGCGTAAATGGAGCAACTGCGGGAATCATGGCAGGAATCATGGGAACCATCAGCCCTGGGGAGAAACTGATCGTACCGAGAAATTCTCATACAAGTGTCCATAATGCCCTTTACTATGGACGAATATCCCCGGTTTTTATTGAACCTGTTTATGACAAATTGGGATATCCGGTTTCCATAGACCCACTAGATATTGAGAAGGCTTTTCGGGAAAATGAAAATGTAAAAGGTATCATGATAACTAATCCAACGTATTATGGCACCTGCTGCGATATCCATCATATAAAGGAATTATGCCGCAGATACCGTGCCGCACTCATCATTGATGAAGCCCATGGTGCCCATCTGGAATTTAACAGCAGTTATCCTGTCTCGGGGCTGGAAGCCGGTGGTGATGTGGTCATACAGAGCACCCATAAAATTCTTTCGTCTCTTAATCAGGGTGCTCTTGTTCACATAAAAAATGATCTGACGCATGGAAGCAGGATCACGGCTCATTTAAACCGACTTCAGACCAGCAGCCCTTCCTATCCCATTATGATTTCTGTTGAGAGCTCGGTGAAATGGATGTACGAACACGGGAAGATGCTTCTGGATGACCTTTCCCGTTATTATGACCGTGTGGAAGAAGAACTTAAGTTCACAGGAATCAATATGATGGCTGACCGCCTAAAGGACATGGATACTGTCCAGGATTTTGATAAAAGCAAGCTTTGGTTAGATGTAGGCTGTTTACAGAAAGCAGGGATCGATGCCGGAAGAGAACTCCTGGAAACGTATCATATACAGGTGGAAATATACGATGGAAGAACAGTACTTGCCATGATGGGTGCCGGCACGAAGTCAGAAGATGTGGAAGCTCTCATAACTGCGCTGAAGGCATTGGATTTAAAGGCTAAGCGACAGGGGAACATGCCCATGTCAAAAAATAAAACCACAGTAAAATTCCCGGGCATCCCTGGTAAAATCATGGAACCATGGGAAGCGGATTCCCTGGCTAAAAGCAAATGCAAACTGGAAGCCAGTCTGGGAAAAGTATCCGGAGGGTATATCATTCCGTATCCCCCAGGAGTGCCTGTATTGATCCCTGGTGAACTTATTTGCCGGGATGTGATCGAACATATAAAATCCCTGGCGCCTGGCTCGGTAATTGGTCTGGACGAAATGGATAGAATAGAAATCATTGGGGGAGAAGCCATATGAATAAGGTCAAATTGATTGTGATAGAAGGTCTGGACGGCAGCGGAAAGGAGACTCAAAGCAGACTCCTTTATGAAAGATTGCAGACCGAAGGGAAAAAAATCAAACGGATATCCTACCCAAGGTACGAGATGGAAAGTTCGACACTGGTCAAGATGTATTTAAGGGGTGATTTTGGCGAAAACCCTGATGAGGTAAGTCCTTATATCTCTTCCACATTTTTTGCCGCGGACAGGTATGCATCTTATAAAACTGAATTGGAAGACTTTTACCAGGAAGGCGGCCTGGTGCTTGCTGACCGTTATACGACCTCCAATATGGTTCATCAAGGGGGTAAAATCCGGGATAGTGAAGAAAGAAACAGATATCTGGAATGGCTATGGGATCTTGAATACAGAATCTACGGGATACCCATTCCTGATTTGGTGTTTTTTCTTGATGTCCCATTGAAATACAGTTTGGAGCGGATCAAGGAAAGAAAGAATAAGATCACAGATTCTGACGAAAAGGACATCCACGAAAACAGTGAGACTCATCTGCGTAATTCTTATGTGACAGCAAAGCTGCTGTCTGAAAAATACCGATGGATTAAAATCGATTGTTTGACTAATGGGTGCTTAAAAAGCATTGAAAATATTAATGAAGAGATACTGGATATCCTTCATGAAAAAATGATTAAGTGAGGAAATATCGTGTTTGATAATATCCATGGGAATGAACTGAATAAAGAGATACTGAAGAATATGATCAATGAGAGAAAGTACGGCCATGCTTATCTTTTTTCAGGACCTAAAGGCACTCAAAAGCGAAAAATAGCGATTGAGTTTATCAAGGGAATTTTCTGCCTGTCTGAAGGGGAGAGACCCTGCCATGTTTGCAGTCAGTGCCATAAGATCGAAAGTGGAAATCATCCGGACTTTCATGAAATTCGACCAGAAGATGAAAATATAAAGATACAGCAAATACGGGATATGCAAAAAAGCATGATGATCAAGCCTTATGAGGGGGATAAGAAAGTCTATCTTGTAAACAGCTGCGAGTCCATGGGAGTGCCTGCTCAGAATTCTCTCCTGAAAATTCTTGAAGAACCATCCGGCAGCACAATGGTGATCCTGGTAGCCAACAGTAAAAAAAGCATATTGCCAACGATTCTCTCAAGATGCCAGATCCTAAACTTCAACCCACTGGCTAAAGCGTCTTTTGTTACGATCATGACTGATGAGTATGGCACGGATGCCGATGAAGCCGACCTTCTTTTTCAGCTTACTCAGGGAAGAATCGATGAAGCAGGAAAAATGATCCGCTACCCGGAAAAGAAAAATGAATACCGCATAATAGAGGAGCATTTGGATCTGCTTCGAAAAGGGAACGTAGAGAAGATATTTGATATCACAAAAATGGCAAAAGAGAAGGGGATAGACGATATAAAGCTTACGGATTATCTTCTGATCTATTTTAGAAATATCCTGATTAATAAGGCATTAAAAGTTGAGAATTATGACGAAGATTGTCTAACTATTCCAGAAATAAATGATATAATAGAGCGTATAATCGATATTCAGTCGAATACAAAGATTAATGTGAACATGCAGTTGCAGGTGGAAAGCTTGCTCTTGAAGATACAGGAGGAATAAAATGGTCAAGGTAGTAGGTGTGAGGTTTAAGAAGGCGGGGAAGATATATTATTTTGATCCCCATAACCTGGAAGTAGATAAAGGCGACAACGTCATTGTTGAGACCGCCAGAGGAATGGAGTACGGTCATATTGTACTGGGTACAAAGTTTGTGACCGATGAGGAGATCGTTTCTCCCATAAAGCCTGTCATCAGAAAGGCTACTCAGAAGGATGACAAAGTATATGAAAAAAACAAAGAAAAAGAAATAAAAGCACTGGAGATATGCAAGGAAAAGGTCGAGAAGCATGAACTGGATATGAAGCTGATCGATGTGGAGTATACCTTCGATAATAATAAGGTCATCTTCTATTTCACAGCTGAAGGCAGAGTTGATTTCCGGGAACTGGTAAAAGACCTTGCTTCCGTATTTAAAATCAGGATCGAACTCAGACAGATCGGCGTAAGGGATGAAGCAAAAATGCTTGGTGGATTAGGTCCCTGCGGAATACCTCTTTGCTGTTCGAAATGGTTAGGCGATTTCCAGCCGGTTTCTATAAAAATGGCAAAAGAGCAAAACCTGTCGCTGAATCCCACTAAAATTTCAGGGATCTGTGGCAGACTCCTTTGCTGCCTGAAATACGAACAGGATTTTTATGAAGCAATAGGGAAAAAACTCCCTCATGAAGGACAGCTGGTTACTGTTACAGATGGTAAAGGGATCGTCTTTAAGGTGAACGCTCTTAGAGAAACCGTTACCGTTAAACTGGAAGGGGACGATGCGGTCTTAAAAGAATATCACCTGGAAGACATTAAAGTCGAACGTTCCGGCTGCGGGAAAAACTGTCCAAAGAAAACGCCAGAAGTTGCTTTCAAGGAACCCCTTTCCCCAGAGCAGAAGAAAGAGCTTAAAAGTTTAGAGGAATAGCCTTTAAAAAAATGTTTTATTGTTGCCAGGTTTATTATATAATGGTTTTGTCAAATCAATAACAATACGTAGGAGGTGAAATTTATGGCATATGTAATCAAAGATGATTGTATTTCATGTGGCGCTTGCGAACCAGAATGTCCAGTAGACGCTATCAGTGAAGGTGATGGAATATACGTAATAGATGGAAGTCTATGCATCGACTGTGGTGCTTGCGCGGATGTTTGTCCAGTAGATGCTCCTCAACCTGAATAAGAAATGCGAAAGACCTCTGAATAGAGGTTTTTTTTATGCAAGGAAAATTCGACTAGCTTGCTGGGGTCCAAATTTTCCTTGCATATGAGAACAAATGACGAAGGTATTTGTTTGAATGCCGACAGGAAAATTCGACTAGCTCGCTGGGGTCCAAATTTTCCTTGCATATGAGAACAATGGCGAAGGTATTGTTCGAATGTAGTGCAAGGAAAGTTCGAATGCCGCAGGAAAGTTCGACTAGCTCGAAATCTTATACACATATCCACAGGAACCATGAGGGGGTATGTGGATAACAAGTGATAGGATGTTGAGAAAGTAGGATAAAATCGTTGAGTTATCCACATTCTGTGCACAAAATAATGAAAATTGTGGATAGGTCACAACATTTGGTATAGAACATATGTTACGTACAAGATACAAAGCTGTAAAAGGAAGAAAGGCGGGGAAACTGTGGAAAAGTACCTAATTAATGCACAGGAGAGAGTGGATAAACTACACATCCATGGTCTGAATATTATCCAGAACCAGGATTTTTTCCGTTATGGAACGGATGCCGTGCTGCTTTCCTGGTATGCCGCTGGGAAGATCAACAGAAAGCTTAAAGTAGCTGATCTGGGAACAGGCAGCGGCATCATCCCTATTTTACTTTCCTTATCAAAAGCAGGGGAGATCCATGGTCTTGAACTGCAGCCTCATGTAGCCGATATGGCCAAAAGAAGCGTAGAGATGAATTCCCTTACCCCAAAAATTACGATCATACAAGGGGATGTCAGAGAGCTTCCGGAATTTTTTCTCCCCAATACCTATGATATGGTCGTTTCAAATCCACCCTATATGAACGCTAAAGAAGGATTTAAGAATATCAAAGACACTGTCGCCGTTTCGAGGCACGAGCTGCAATGCACCATGAAGGATATCGCTTTTGCTGCCAAAAGACTCCTGAAGACAAAAGGGCGATTCGTCCTTGTTCACAGACCCAACAGGATCGTGGATATTTTTTATGAAATGAGGCTGCATAATATCGAACCTAAAGCCATGATTCTTATTAAACCCAAAAAATCAAAAGAAGCCAACATGGTGATCATAGAAGGTCTTAAAGAAGGAAAGCCAGGACTAAAAATTCTCCCGGATATCGTTGTGTATGAAGAAGACGGGAGCTACACCAAGCAGATTCTGGAGATCTATGGGAAAGAAAGCAGCTAAAAACCAATTTAAAAAAATCTGTACCTTGTTCAGATACAGATACTAAAATAATAATTAAATGTTCGTATTTTGGTTATTTCTTATGCCTTTTTCCAAGCTCGTGCATGATCTCCTCCAGAGTAACTCCCTGATTGACCAGTAAAACCATCAGATGGTACATAAGGTCGGAAGACTCATAGATCAGCTCTTCCTTGGAATTGTTCTTAGCAGCGATGATGGTTTCAGCCGATTCTTCACCGACTTTTTTAAGGATCTTATCCAGGCCTTTGTCAAAAAGGTAATTGGTGTAGGAACCTTCAAGTGGGTTCGTCTGTCTCTCCCTGACGATCTCATAAAGCTTGAAAAGCATGTCTTTGTCATAGGGAGAAGTTTTTTCGTTTTTCATAAGATTTCTGTAAAAGCAGGTATATTCGCCGGTATGACAGCTTGGCCCTTCCGGATTGACAAGTACCAGAAGCGTGTCCATGTCGCAATCATACTCCACAGATACTACGTTCTGGAAATTTCCTGAGGTTTCACCCTTATTCCAGAGGGCTTGTCTGCTTCGGGAGAAAAACCAGGTAGTACCTGTCTCCAGGGTCTTTTGTAAGGAATCTTCATTCATGTAGGCCATCATTAAAACAGCCATCGTTCCTGCATCCTGCACGATCGCAGGAATCAGTCCATTTTCGTCGTATTTGAATTCTTTTATATTGATCATCTATTGCATCTCCTGACTGGTATGTTTTCTTCATGGAGGTAATCCTTAAGGTCGGATATGGCGATTTCCTTGTAGTGGAAGACGGAAGCTGCAAGAGCAGCATCCGCACCGCACTTTAATACCTGGGAAAAATGTTCCATTTTACCGGCGCCCCCTGAAGCGATAATAGGGATGGTAAGATCCCTTGAAAGAATGGTGTTGAGTTCAATATCAAAACCGGCTTTTACGCCATCGGAATCGATGGAATTTATGCAAATTTCACCGGCACCCAGAAGCTGACCCCGCTTTGCCCATTCGATGGCATCTATTCCGGTATTTTTTCT
The DNA here is from genome assembly GCA_013335935.1 of Eubacteriaceae bacterium. Lineage (GTDB taxonomy): Bacteria > Bacillota > Clostridia > Eubacteriales > Alkalibacteraceae > JAAXUP01. The sequence goes on from JAAXUP010000006.1 coordinate 40,092, forward strand.
TCCGCCGTTGATATAAACGTCCCAGGATCCATGGGTATTGCGTTTGGCATCGATGGAAAGCACGACACACTGGCTGCCGAATTTAAGAGCGGCAGCTCTGATGAGTTCTGGATTCGAAACAGCTGCGGAATTCACGGAAACCTTATCAGCCCCCGCAAGGAGTACCTTCCGGAAATCTTCCACAGTTCGGATCCCGCCGCCAATGGTAAAAGGAATATTGATGTTTTTCGCGACTTTCTCAACGATATGGATAAAGATGTCTCTTTCCTCATGAGAAGCGGTGATATCATAAAATACCAGCTCGTCAGCACATTGGTCGGAGTAGAATTTACCCAGTTCCACTGGATCGGCCACGTCTTTGATCCCTTTAAATTTTTTCCCCTTAACGACTCTTCCATTGTCCACATCCAGGCAAGGAATGATTCTTTTTGTCAGCATGTGATTACCTGCCTTCCCCGGTTAAGGAATTTATTTCATCCATGGTGAGAGTTCCTTCGTAAAGGGCTTTTCCGGTTATTGCCCCGTACAGATCAAGCTTGATCAACTCTCGGATATTATCAATATTCGCCACGCCACCAGAGGCGATGATATTTACACCCAGGGTATCACTCAGGATTTTCAACATTTCAAGGTTGGGTCCGCTCAACATGCCATCTCTTGAGATATCCGTGTATACGATCGTTGAAACGCCAGCACCCTTTAGTTTTTCACAAAAAGGGAGTACCTTGACATCACTTGTCTCCACCCAGCCTTTGATGGCTACATAATCGCCTTTGGCATCCACCGAAACGGCAATTTTTTCTGGATAAAGACTGCAGACCTCCTTGACAAAATCCATGTTCTCAACAGCTTTTGTGCCAAGTATGACTCTGTCTACCCCGAGGTCAAGATATTTTCCAATAGTTTCCTTTGTCCGTATGCCTCCACCGATTTCAATGGGGATATTCACACTGCCAACTATGGCCTTAACAATAGAAAAGTTCATTTCACTGCCTGAAAAGGCGCCATCAAGGTCTACGATATGCAGATATTTGGCACCCTTTTCTTCCCACATTTTTGCCACATACACAGGATCATCGTAATAAGCGGTTTCCTGGTCGATGAGGCCTTGTTTAAGTCTTACACATTTACCGCCTTTAATATCTATAGCAGGTAATACGATCATTTAATCAGCTCCTTAAAATTCTTCAAGAGTTTGATGCCTGTTTCACTGCTCTTTTCAGGGTGAAACTGCATTCCCATGATATTATCCCTGCATACCACTGCAGGAACCTTAACTCCGTAATCCGTATACAGGAGAACATCATCAAAGTACATTGGATCAAGATGGTAGGAGTGGACAAAGTAGACATATTCGCCTTCAGCGATATTCTTGATCAAAGGATGGGGTTTGTTGATATGAAGTTCATTCCAGCCCATGTGTGGCACCTTCAGCCCTTCCTTAAACCTTATGATCTCTCCCTGGAGAAGGCTAAGACCTTTCCATTCTCCGTCCTCATAGCTTTTATCAAACAAGAGCTGCATACCGAGACAGATCCCCAGAAGGTATTTGCCTTTCGAGACGTTTTCCTTGATCGTATCCACTAAATCGTACTCCACCAGATTGTCCATGGCATCCTTAAAAGCGCCTACCCCTGGGAGAATGATCGCCTTGGAATCAGCAATCACCTTCTTGTCACTGGTTATGACAGCATCCATATCCAGCCTTTTCAGGGCATTGTACACGTTCATCAGATTGCCTACACCGTAATCTATTATTGCTATCATTCGTTAACCTCCAATAATTTACGCCTTGGTTTCGCTGGCAGCTACAGTACTCCCTTAGTTGAAGGGATACCTGAAGAAGATTCGTCCAGGCTGACGGCTTCCTTTAAAGCCCTTCCAAGTGCCTTGAAAACCGACTCGATGATGTGGTGGTCATTCTCCCCATAAAGAGTCGTAACATGAAGGTTCATGCCGGCGTTGATGGCAAGAGCATATAAAAATTCCTTGAGCATTTCTGTTTCGAAGCCGCCTACCGTCTCGCGGGTCAAAGATACATTGTAAACCAGGTAACCTCTTCCGCTTAAGTCCAGGGTAACTCTGGTTAAAGCTTCATCCATGGGGCAGTAAAAATTTCCATATCTTCTGATCCCGGCTTTATCTCCGAGACTTTCCTTCAGTGCGCTGCCCAGTAAGATCCCCAGATCTTCAACCGTATGGTGAGTATCTACCATAAGGTCTCCTTTGCAGAAAATGTCAAGATCAAAATTTCCGTGTTTAGTGAACAGGTTTAGCATATGGTCGAAAAAGCCGATTCCAGTTTCCCCCTTAAAAACACCATTTCCATCAATCGCAAGAAGGCACCTTAAATCGGTTTCGCCTGTTTTTCTAGTTAAGTCAGCTGTTCGCATCGTTTCATTGCTCCCTTCGTTAATCATTAAATCGTCTTCTGATGGCGTTTGAATGTGAGTAAAAGCCTTCTCTTTCAGCAAAATCCTGGACCTTTTCTTTGACCTTCTCAAGATTAGCTTTGTCGTAGTAAATGATGCTGCTTCTTTTAACAAAGTCGTAAACTCCCAGGGGAGAAGAGAACTTAGCAGTTCCTGATGTGGGAAGGGTATGGTTAGGTCCGGCAAAATAATCGCCGATTGGCTCAGGGGAATATTCCCCTAAGAAGATTGCTCCTGCGTTTCTTATTTTATCCAGCACGCTGAAGGGATCATCGATCATAATTTCCAGATGTTCCGGCGCAATCATATTTGATAATTTTATGGCATCCTCAAGACTTTCAACAATGAATGCCCTTCCATTATCCTCGATGGATTTTCCCATGATCTCCTGTCTGGGAAGTTTGGACATCTGATCGTAAACGGATGCTTTTACCTTTTCGGCCAGATCGAAATCAGTCGTTATCAGCATTGAAGAAGCCATTTCGTCATGTTCGGCCTGGGAAAGCAGATCCGCTGCGATATATACGGGATTTGCGTTGCTATCCGCGATGATGCAGATTTCGCTGGGGCCTGCAATCATGTCGATATCGACTTTACCGAAAACCTGTTTTTTTGCCGTAGCTACGAATATGTTACCTGGGCCTACGATTTTATTGACTGCGGGAATAGATTCCGTACCATAGGCAAGAGCGGCTATGCCATGAGCTCCGCCGACCTTGTAGATCTCGCTGACCCCAGCAAGGCGTGCGGCTACAAGGATCATGGGACTGATTTTACCGTCTTTTCCAGGAGGAGTGATCATTGCGACGGATTCCACTCCTGCTACTTTTGCAGGAACAGCATCCATAAGTACTGTAGAGGGATAGCCTCCCTTTCCGCCGGGGACGTAGAGTCCGACTCGGTCTATGGGCGTTATCAGCTGCCCCAGGGTGATTCCGGGAGCAAAAGTTTCCTTCCAGGTCTTACTGATCTGGAATCTGTGGTATCTCTCAATATTATCTCTGGCTTCTTTCAGGGTTTCAATGAAATCCCCGTCTACCTGAGTAAAGGCTTCATCGATCTCCTCTTCAGTCACCTTGAGTTCAGGGATATCCACACCGTCAAATCTCAAGGTGTATTCTTTCAGGGCAAGGTCGCCTCTTTTGATGACATCCGAGAGGATATCAGCGACAATGGATTCGATTTTCAAGTCGGAGGTAACTGTGCGATCAAGGATCTGGTTAATGTTTTTCTCGGTAATATCGGTATTAGACAGTTTAATTATTTTCATATCAGTCTTCCTTTTCAACCAGGGACTCCAGGGTATCGATTATCCACTGGATGGCATCGAATTTTGTCTTTAGGCTTACCTTGTTGGTAATGAGTCTCGCGCTGATGGGCATGATTTTCTCAAATACAACCAGGCCGTTCTCCTCAAGGGTCTTTCCGCTTTCAACGATATCCACGATCACATCGGATAGGCCGATGATGGGTGCAAGCTCTACGGAACCGTTTAGCTTGATGATATCGGTGAGAACACCTCGCTTATTGAAATATTCCTTTGTAATATGTGGATATTTTGTGGCGACAGTGATTTTTTTTGAGTAGTCGGGCATCTTGCTGGCAAATCCAGCGATGCACATATCACATTTTCCGATATTCAGATTGACCAGCTCATATACATCAAATTTATCTTCCATAAGAATATCTTTTCCCACAATGCCTGCATCTGCAGCACCTTTTTCTACATAAACCGGCACATCAGGAGATTTAACAAGGGTGACTTTAATGTTATTCTTTTCATCGTGAAAAATAAGCTTCCTGCTGTCCTTTGAATAGTCCTTGAATGTGCAGCCACAGTTAATAAGTAGCTCCATGGCCGCCTTGGCGACTCTGCCTTTGGCGAGAGCGATGTTTATGTCCTTCATGATTTTTTGTCTCCTTTCATAAGCGAGATCACTTCCAGCTTCGTGGCAGGGGATTTGAATTCTTTATTGACCAGAAATATTCCCTCGCTTTCAAAGCTGAGAATATATTTATAGCTGTCAGCATCGATCTGATATTTGCTGCTGACACAGTCTACTGAAAAGTCTTCCTTTCTCAGTTCCATAGCAAACTTTACCGCATCGGTTATGGTTTCATCGTCATAGATTAGAAGGAGGTCAAAGTAGTCCTGGATATTATCCTCTGAATTGATGAGTTCAGTAAGCAGGCTGATATTTATGCCAAACCCGCTTGCAGGTCGTTCCACACCAAAAGTTGACGAGAGTTTGTCATATCGCCCTCCTGAAAGGATCGCTTCTCCAAAACCTTCGGCGTAACCCTTGAAGATAAAGCCGGAGTAGTAATTCAGCTGGTTTGTAAAACCGAAATCAAGGTTTACATATTGGCTAAGTCCGTAACCGGAGAGTATTTCATACACCGCTTCCACATTTGCCAGGGAATCCTTCATAGCCTGATTGATGCACAGGTTTTTGGCATCGTTGATCACGGATTCATAGCTCCCAAACAGCATAGGGATTTTAAGGATGATCTCATAGAATTCATCGGAAAGCTTGAGTTTCTTCAGGTAAAGCTTCAAGTCACCCATATTTTTGTTTTCGATAAATCCTGTGATTTTTCCTTTTTCTTTTTCATCCAGATCAAGTCCGTCAAAAAGAGATTCAAGAAAAGTCACCTGGCCGATGTCGATGTGAATTTTATCCAAGCCAAGATTTTCAAGCATGGTTACAGCAACTGCAATGATCTCTGCATCACAGTCAGGCCCGCTGTTGCCAAAATACTCAATACCTCCCTGGATGAAATCCTTTCGGTAGTTGGTCTTTGAATTATTTTCTCTGAATATTGTCGTAATATAGGAAAATTTAAGGATTTCCTTGGGATTTTTGAAATTGTTGGCAGACATCCTGCAAATCGGGATCGTGGCATCGGGTCTCAAAACCAGTACCTTGCCATTTTTATCGATCAGCTTAAACATTTTGTCCCGAGAGAGGGCCCCATCAACACCATACATGTCATAGTACTCAAAATTAGGCGTCAGAATCTGTTTGTAGCCAAAATTCCTCATGACATTCTCAATCTCTTCATTAATACGTTCATAACCCAGAAGTTCCTGGAATTGTATATCATTAACACCGTCAATATAATAATTTATCATAACAGACCTCCGCTTTATTGCTTTACTGTAATAAAGTATAGCAAAATTATATCGATTGTCTATGAAAAAGTCAATAAAAATAATATAATTTCTATGAATCTATATTATAATAGTAATATTCTTAAATGAAGAGAAAGATCAGCCACCTATTCGGCTGAATATTAAAGAGGGATTTGATAAAATGGCATTTAAATGCGTTATATTTGATTTTGATGGCACACTGGCAGACACGGAAGAGCGTGCGCTGTTTATTTACAACAGCCTTGCGGAAAAATATAATTACAACACCATAACAAAAGAGGAACTTCATCAGATCAAACACCTCAATGTAAAAGAGATCATAGAAATTGTGAATATGCCTCTTGTGAAGCTTCCGAAAATCATCAAGCAGGGACAGAAGCTTCTTAAAAAAGAAATGGAAAATATTAAACCCTTTGAACCCGAACTTAAAACGGTTCTTTCTGAGATAAAAGGCAAAGTGAAATACATGGGAGTCATCACCTCCAACTCCAATAGGAATGTTAAAAGTTTCATGCGAAATCAGGAAATTAAAATGTTCAATTTCATCGAGTCATCGCCCCTTATGGGAAAGGAGCTGAAGATCAACTCCATAGCGAGAAAGTATTCTCTGGCAAAAAGTGATATACTTTATGTAGGGGACGAAACCAGGGATATTATCGCCTGTAAAAAAGCAGGGGTTGCAGTGGCAGCAGTCAGCTGGGGATATAATTATCCGGATGCTCTCCTAAAGGAAGAACCCGATTATCTTGTTCATGAGTTAAGGGAAATCGGAAATATTATCGATTATGAAAATGGGGAAAAATAATGAATATATCCCGTGATGTATATGATCTAATGGCATACGTTGAATCAAGAGGCTTCAAATGCTATCTCGTAGGAGGAGCCGTAAGGGACATCCTGTCTGGAAAGAAACCCAAAGATTATGATTTTACCTCAGATGCAAAGCCGGAGGATATTAAAGCCATTTTTGAACATCACATTGAAACAGGAATTGATTTTGGGACGATCACGGTCATATTCAGAGGCAGTGCCTATGAGATAACGACATTTCGCCTTGAACACAGGTATTCGGATGGAAGACGTCCGGATATGGTTTTCTATTCCGATTCCCTCTATTCTGATTTGAGCCGCAGGGACTTCACCATGAACGCTATCGCCCTTGACAAGGAACTTAACATCCACGACTATTTTGGAGGACTTGAAGACCTTAAAGACAAACTTCTCAGGACAATTGGCAGGGCAAAGGTAAGGTTTGGTGAAGACCGGCTAAGAAAGCTAAGGGCAGTCAGGATTTCCTGCGAGAACGGTTATCTTATTCATGAGGACATTATCAAGTCCGTGAAGAATGATCCTTCCCTTGCGGGGGTAAGCAGCGAGCGAATCCGGGCTGAACTGGACCGCATCTTTAATTGCGATAACGTAAACAGAGGAGTAGAGCTGCTTTTCAGACTTCACCTCATGGATGAGATCATGCCTGAACTCACACGAAAAATCAACCCCCATGAAAGTCGATGGGATGAATATATAGGAATCCTTGAGGATTCCTATAACGATATATCCCTTCGGGAATATCTGATTTTAAGGCCTTTGGAGGATTTCAATCAAATTAAGGAAATCATTCACCGTCTTAAATTTTCACGCAGATCCATGAGAAATATTCACGATTTGTGGGAATATGAGCATCTGACCAAAAGCGAGGAATTTCTTGATCGGGCATCGGGATATAGCTTCAACCTGCTGGAAATCATGGGACAACTGGATAAAATGTTAAATCGCAGGACTCCCTGGGCGAATTATCTGACAGGAATCCTGGAGAATGACCTTCCCCACAAGGTAACCGATCTTAAAATTGGTGGGAATGACCTAAAAAGTATGGGCTTTTCAGGACCGGAAATAGGAAGGGTGCTAAGCGAGCTTTTGAAGAAGTGTATAAAAGATCCAAATCTTAACGAAAAAAGCAGGCTTTATGATATGGCAAAAGAAATAAGAGGAGAATATAAATGAGTAGTTTTGTATTAATGACCACTGCAGTTGCTCTTTCAATGGATGCCTTTGCAGTCGCCACATCCTGTGGAATCTCAAATAAAGCAAAGACACTGATACTGCAGCTTAAAATAGGGATATTTTTTGGATTTTTCCAGGGGATCATGCCGCTCTTAGGATATTTGCTGGCTTCATTTTTTGCAGAAAAGATCAGATTTATTGATCATTGGATAGCCTTCGTCCTTTTGGCATTCATCGGGATTAAAATGATCTTGGAATCCAAAGAGGAAGAAAGGTGCCGGGCAGGGAAGCTTACGAACAAATATTTGTTCACCCTTTCCATCGCTACCAGCATCGATGCCATGGCGACAGGGATAAGCTTTGCCCTTTTAAATGTGAATATTTGGGCGGTTTCTCTGATTATCGGAGTTACCACTTTTGCCATATCCTTTACTGGCGCAAGATTTGGGCAAAATCTGGGACATAAGTTTCAATCCGGCTCTGAAATTTTTGGAGGAGTCATACTCATATTAATTGGCGGGAAGATCCTTTTAGAGCATCTTTTGGGCTAGGGGGAAAATTTAATGATTAAAGAATTGATCGTAGTAGAAGGCAAGGATGATATCAGCGCAGTGAAAAAGGCGGTAAAGGCTCAGGTTATCGCAACCAGCGGACTGGGCATAGAGGAAAAAACCTTAAAAATCATAGAAATGGCTGTACATAAAACAGGCGTGATCATACTCACCGATCCTGACTATGCAGGAGAGAAAATTCGCAGGATCATCAATGACCGGATTCCAGGCTGCAAGAATGCTTTTCTTCCAAGGGAAGCTGGAACAAAAGATGGAAATATTGGGATAGAAAATGCAAGCCCGGCAGATATCCTGAAAGCACTTGAAGATGTCAAGGTGACTGTGGAATACACAGAAACCCATTCAGCGGAGACCCTCAGGGATCTGGGGATCTTAAGCGGTAAAAATGCTAAAATATTAAGGGAAAAATTAGGTGAATACCTTGGGATTGGTTATTGCAACGGAAAACAGTTTCACTACCGGCTGAATTCTTATGGTGTCACAAAGGATGAATTTACCTATGCATTCAAAAAAATAAAAACTGAGGCAGGAATAGATGGATAAACTCACTTCTCCACGAAGGATAGAACAACTTTTAAAAAAATATGATTTTAGAATGGTCAAACGCTTTGGCCAAAATTTTCTTATCGATGAAAATATTGTATTAAAAATCATCAAGGCGGCGGGAATAACCAAAGAGGATACCGTTCTTGAAATTGGACCAGGTATCGGCACCATGACTCAGTATCTGTGTGAGCAGGCGGGGCATGTGCTTTCGGTAGAAATTGACAAGAAACTGATTCCCATCCTCAAAGAGACCATGAAGGGGCATGATAATTTCACCTTAGTGAATGAGGACATCATGAAAATTGATTTAAACCAATACATTGGTGAATTGCCTAAGGACAGATTCAAGGTGGTGGCTAACCTTCCCTATTATATTACCACACCCATTATCATGGGACTTTTGGAAAAAGATCTCCCGGTGGAAAGCATTACCGTTATGATCCAGAAGGAAGTTGCCGAGAGGATCGCAGCATCTCCCGGAGGCAAGGACTATGGCGCTCTTACAGTCGCTTGCGGATTTTACACAGAGCCGAAGATTTCCTTCATTGTTCCAGCCAATGTTTTCATGCCACGGCCAAAAGTAGATTCGGCTGTGGTGCACATGAAAGTAAGAGAAGCTGTAAGCATGGGGGAAAAGGATAAAAAACTATTCTTTTCAGTGGTAAAAGCCTCTTTTGCCAATCGGAGAAAGACGCTGCTGAACACCTTGAGCACGAATCTGGATTATGACAAGGAAACCATACGAAAAGCACTAAATAACGCTGGAATTGATGAAATCAGGCGTGGAGAGACACTTTCCATGGATGAATTTAAAAAACTTGCAGAAGAGTTTAAGAAGTTCGAACCCCAGTGAGGTGATTGATAAAATGATCAAAGCGAATGAAACCTATAAGGATATTATCTTTGGATATTTAATGAAGGAGCCGGACATCAATCTGTTTATTATGGGAGACATTGAAAATTATGGATTTAATTTTCCGGAACTTGAAATTTGGATCGAACGAAATGCTGATGGAGTATCCGCTGTCCTGATGAGATTTTACGACAGCCTGGTTTTTTCCGCCTCAGGAGAAGATTTCGATAAAACGGAATTTGCCAATTTAATAAAATCTTTGGATCATCAGGTCCTTTCCGGGCAGGAAGAAGCTCTTGCGATCCTTGACGATCAGTTGGAATACCGCCAAAGGAAAAGCATGAATCTGAGCAGACTTTCAAAGGAAACCTATCATAGTCAAAATCTGTCCTGTCATGAAAATCTGAAAAAATTTTCCCTCAGTGACACGGATAGTCTGATTGCCCTCAGGGAAACCATCGAGGAATTTGAATCTTCACCTATCAGAGAGCTGATAGAATCAGAATTCGAGCAGGGCTTCGCAAGAGGCTATTGCGTTGTAAAAGACGGAAAAATGCTGTCAATGGCTCAGACCTCTGCTGAAAACAGTAGGTCAGCTATGGTGGTTGGAGTATGCACCCACAAGGAACACCGGGGAAAAGGTCTGGCCAATCAATGCCTGCATAAATTGTGTCAAGAGGTGCTGTCAGAAGGGAAGAACCTCTGTCTTTTTTACGACAATCCCATCGCTGCAGAAATGTACATAAAAATGGGTTTCAAAGATATCGCCAAATGGAGGATGAATGTCCGCTAACTCAATACATACATATCGGAAAAATCAGCAATCACCCTTTTAGAGGAAATGCTGATTTTTTGTTTTATAAAAGAGATTGCACAGCCAAGGATGGGGGAAAGAATAGGAAATAGGAGAGTGAGGATATGAAGGACAGTCTCATGAACATATGGTCAGTCAGAAAAATAAAGGAATCAACAATGCCGAAGTAAATCTTCTGAATATGGTTAAGGAATACGGATATGAAACCCTGGAGGATGCGGAGAATCATATCCGTAAAGTACAGAACCCTGACACATCAATCAATTATTTCTCCAAATAGTTCACCAGGGTGCCGATACCCTGGATAAAACATTCAACCTTATCACCTGGAATAAGGGTTTTCGGTGGGTCGAAAGCGAAGCCTACGCCTGCCGGAGTGCCTGTCATGATGATATCACCTGGGTAGAGTGTCAAACCCTGGGACAGGTCCGATATAATGTAAGGGATATCAAAGATAAGCTTTGAGGTTTTTGAGCGCTGCCGAAGTTCCCCATTAACCCGGCTTTCAATTTCAAGATCCGGCGGGAATGTGAATTCATCCTTTGTAACGATGGAGGGCCCCAGCGGACAGCAGGTATCGAGACTTTTGCCCTTGAACCATTGGGTATGTCTCATCTGAAGATTTCTCACAGACACGTCATTGCCGATGGTGTATCCGAAGATATGATCAGCAGCCATTTCTTTGGATATATTTTTCCCTTTTTTCCCGATAACGATTGCCAGCTCCACCTCATAGTCCACACTTTCAGTGATCTCTTTGTGATTAAGGATCGTATCCCCCTGCCCAATAGCAGGATAAGCGATCTTGGTGAAATAGATAGGCTGTGTAGGTACCTGAGAAGGCGCTCCTGGAATAGATTTGATCTCTTCAGCATGATCCAGATAGTTTTTCCCAAGACAGATCACATTCCTTCTGGGATAGGGTATAGGACTTTCGATCTTCACCAAATTCACTGGAATGACAGGCAATTTTTTATTAGCAAGAGATTTTTCGATCAGAGGTTTGTATTCCTCGTACTTCTCTATGAAACCGATCATATTTTCAGGCAAATCAAGGGGGAAATTTTCAAGGAGATCCTTTAATTTTAGGATGCGATCCTCCACCAACAAGCCAAGTTCTAAATTTTCCTGATCAAGCATTCTAAAGTTGACATATTTCATTCCAACACCTCATTTCATGATATAAGACAAGCTTTCACAGATTGGAATTTATGCAAACCGCTTGTAGATATATGATATAATATTTTCGTAAATTATTAAACACAAACTGGGGGGAAAGCTATGAAATATACATTGGTAAAGGACCTTTATCGTGATCCGGGTCTTTATTCAGAGAAAGAGATCATGCTGGGGGGCTGGATAAGAACCATAAGGGCCTCAAGCCATTTCGGCTTTATGGAACTTAATGATGGAACATTTTTTAACAGTGTTCAGATCGTATATGAAGAAGCACTGGAAAATTTCAGCGAAATCGGCAAATGGAATGTTGCTGCAGCTGTGACCGTCAAAGGGAAATTTATACTTACCCCTGAAGGAAAGCAGCCGTTTGAAATCAAAGCGAAGGAGGTTGTACTTGAAGCGTCCTCAGACCCCAAGTATCCGCTTCAGAAAAAACGGCATACGCTGGAGTACCTGAGAACGATTGCTCATTTAAGACCAAGGAGCAATACCTTTGCAGCAGTTTTCAGGGTCAGGAGCATGACCTCCTATGCGATCCATAAATTTTTTCAGGAAAAAGGCTTCGTGAATGTCCATACGCCCATCATCACAGGCAGCGACGCGGAAGGTGCCGGGGAGATGTTTAGGGTTACTACCCTGGATATGGAAAATCCTCCTAAGAATGAAGAGGGTAAGCTGGATTATACTCAGGATTTCTTCGAAAAGGGTACCAACCTGACTGTCAGCGGACAACTGGAAGGGGAAACCTTTGCTCTTGCTTTCAGAAAAATCTATACCTTTGGACCAACCTTCAGGGCAGAAAACTCCAATACAGCCAGACACGCAGCAGAATTTTGGATGATCGAGCCGGAAATTGCTTTTGCCGATTTGGACGATGATATGGATCTGGCGGAAGACATGATGAAATACATCATCAGATACGTGATGGAGAACGCGCCGGAAGAGATGGCGTTTTTCAACGCCTTTATTGATAAAGGGCTTGTTGAAAGATTAAATAATATCATCAATTCCGATTTTGAGAGGATCACCTATACACAGGCTGTGGACATTCTTATGAAAAGCGGTAAAGCATTCACCTATCCAGTAAAATGGGGCGCAGATCTCCAGACGGAACACGAGCGATACATCACAGAAGAAGTGTTTAAAAAACCCGTATTCGTTTCAGATTATCCAAAGGAAATCAAAGCCTTCTACATGCGGCTCAATGATGATGGGAAAACGGTTGCGGCTATGGATCTGCTGGTGCCAGGAGTGGGAGAAATCATAGGCGGCAGCCAGAGAGAGGAAAGACATGACATCCTGGTGGACAGGATCAATAAGGCCGGGCTTTCTGAAGAAGATTACTGGTGGTACCTGGAGTTAAGGAAATATGGCGGCGTGAAGCATGCAGGCTTCGGACTAGGTTTTGAAAGAGCGATAATGTATCTGACCGGTATGTCAAATATACGGGACGTGATCCCTTTTCCAAGGACTACCGGAAGCGCTGATTTCTAAGAGAATATCCCAAAGTGATTTGATAAAAATCCTGGATCGACACCGAAAAACGGCGAAAATCCAGGATTAAATTTTGTCGTTAATTTTAAATTTTTTCAATTTTATTCTTCCATATTGACAATAAATTAAACTGCTATATAATAAATATTAAATGGAGTTAATATTGTATACCAGAGATATTGTATAAGATGCCTCGAAATCAATCCTTCAAGAGACATCAGGATGTAAAGGTTATCATTGGTGCAGGAAAGCTCCGAAATCTAGGGAGATAATAAAAATTGAAAGGAGCAATAATATGACAAAAAGAGTTCTGAGCTCTGAGTACAAGAACAAGTTGTTTTCGGATATCTACACGGGGGAAAAACCAGACAGGGTTCCTGAAAAATTCGGGGTAAATGCATGTGCCGCTTTGGAGTTAGCTGGCTATGATTTACGAACCTCTCAGTATGGCATTACAAAGGTGTTGGACGCTACAGAAAAAATCAATGCAAAGTACGACACCTATAATCTGATCGGCACATGGCCAGGAACCCCCTGGTTAAATAAATTTACAGGTTCCCGAACCAATGTCATGGGAGACGATGGCTTTATTCAGCATCCAAATGTACATGGCATGGAGGTGGATGAGTACGATCAATTATTAAGCGATCCTTTGAAATTTATTTGGGAAACGGTGATTCCACGAATATTTACGGAATTTGATCAGCCTCCCATGAAAGCGGCTTTGGCTATGGCTAAAACCATTAAGGCTTCGGATGATATCAACGGGAAACTGGCCAGGGGAAATGCAGCGCTGATGGCAAAGTACAATAAAACCACCATGCCCAATTTTGTGGGCATCAGCCGCGCTCCCTTTGACTATTTTGCAGATTATTTAAGATCTTTCACCGGCGCACTGGTGGATATAAGAAGGCGACCAGAGCAAGTACTGGAGGCTGTTGATCTGATAACTCCTTTAATGATAAAATGCGGCTGTCCAAGAAACATTGAAAATCCTAGCAGATTAACACGAATTTTCTTTGCGCTTCATATGCCTACTTATATGACGGAGAAATTCTTTGCAAAATTCTGGTGGCCATCCTTTAAAGAAACCGTCTGGGCGATTCACGAACAAGGATTCGGCATCAATATTTTCTGTGAAGAAAACTGGATGCACATCCTTGACTACCTGAATGAACTTCCACCTGGTTGTGAACTGCAATTCGAATACGGAGACCCGAAAATCATTAAAGAAAAAGTCGGAGACAAGCATATTATCTCAGGATTATTCCCGGTTAATATCATGAAAAAAGGAACACAGCAGGAAGTATGTGATAAAGCAAAAGAATATCTGGATATACTCGCTGTGGATGGTAAATATATTTTCAATTTCGATAAGTCAATTTTACGTGCAGCACAAATCAATTGGGATAATTTCCAGCCATTGATCGATACTGTGCATGAATACGGAAAATACTAGGAGGCTAACCATGAATAAGAAAATAAAAAGCGAATATTACACAGAACTTGATGACACAATGGAAAAATACAATATTCCCATTGAAGCAAGAGATGATGTCAATGAGACCATGCAGTATGTGGAAGACATGATCCTGTATTTTACAATGACAACTTTGAGCAATTAACAAAAACAGTGATTTGACTCATTTTATTCCCCATGGTAAAATGACAGAAAAGCTGAAAAGAGAGAAAATGATGAGAAATTATATGAGCCAGCTTGCCCTGGGCTTGAAACCCTATACACCCGGCGAACAGCCGAAAGACAAAACTTATATTAAACTCAATACCAATGAGAACCCATATCCCCCTTCGGAAATCGTGAAAACAGCCATCTATGGTGCAATGGATAAATTACGCCTTTATCCGGATCCGGAAGCCACGGAGCTTAGGGAAACGATTTCTGATTATTTTAACAGACAGGACAAAGATGGCTCAGCCAGACTGACAGCCGAAAATGTATTTGTGGGCAATGGTTCTGATGAGGTACTGGCATTTGCGTTTCCTGCATTTTTTACGGCAAGAAGCATCGTTTTTCCTAATGTCACGTACAGCTTTTATCCGGTTTATGCCAATTTATTTCAGACGCAGTATCGGGAAATACCCTTGCGAGAAGATTTCTCCATCAAAGTGGAAGATTATACGAGCCTTTCACAGAAAGTGTCTGACCTGTCTGGTATTTTGCTGTCGAATCCAAATGCGCCTACGGGACGAAGTCTCACCAGGGATGAAATCGCACAGATTGTGGCATCCAATCCGGATAGCGTTGTGGTAATCGATGAAGCCTATATCGATTTCGGCGGCCAATCCGTGGTGGATCTCGTACCCTTGTACGACAATCTTCTGGTGGTTCAGACACTCTCCAAATCCAGATCTTTAGCTGGACTGAGGGTAGGCTTCGCCATCGGAAGCGAAACGCTGATCCAAGCCTTAAACCGTGTAAAAAATTCCTTTAACTCCTACACCATCGATCGTCTGGCCATGGAAGGCGCCAAGGCGGCCATACTTGATGAGACGCATTTCGATGCAACAAGAAACAGCATCATTTTGACCCGGGAAAGGGTTTCGGCTCGTCTGGCTGACTTGGACTTTAATGTGCTCCCATCAAAAGCGAATTTCCTGTTCATCACCCACAAGACGAAACCTGCTTCAGCGTTGTTTTCAGGCTTAAGGAAAAAAGGCGTTCTGGTTCGGTATTTTGATAAACCGCTGATCGACAACTTTCTTCGTGTCACCATTGGAACCGATGAGGAAATGGATGTCTTCCTGAAGTGCATGGAAGAATTGATTATAGAGTCGGGAAATAGCTAAACACTTACAAAAAAATTTAAAAAAGGACTATCCAGCTTGGATAGTCCTTTTCAGCATTTTAACCTTATAAATGGTCGGAGTGAGAGGATTTGAACCTCCGGCCTCTTGGTCCCGAACCAAGCGCTCTACCAAGCTGAGCCACACCCCGAACATATCATGATTATAAACTAATTAAAATTTCAATTCAAGCTATTTTGCGATTACTCTTCCATGGCTGGAAATTTCTTCTTAAATTTCGTCACGAAAATATAACCGATGACTGCGCCTGTCGCACCCTGGAGCGCATTGAAGGGAATGCTTGCAAGGGGAGAAATCATATTGCTGTAGATGATCACTTCCGCCAGATAGTATCCCAACACCATAATCAGGCAGCCAGAGGCGACGCCGATAAGGGCTTTTCCTTTTGAAAAGAAATAGCCTGAAACTAATCCCATCAATCCTTTGATCAAAAACGTAGGGATCATGTATACGAAATACCCAAGGGAGTAATCCCCCAGCATGGAACCAAACGCAGCAGCGATAAAGCCTAGCTTTGCGCCTAAAAGTGACGAAGCAATATAGATAGCCGCATCCCCCAAGTTGATATACCCAAGGGGCATAGGGATGGCAATGACGATAGTTGAAATAAATATGATTGCAATCATTAGGGAGGTATAAACTAATTTTTTAAGTGTAATATTCATAGCAGTTCTCCTTTTCTTTTTTTCAATTTAATTGTACAATTATTATGACCATGTTAAAAGATACAAAAACAAATATTATAATAAGGACAGATTAAAATGATCGATCGATTTATAATTGACAGGAAAAGTGATATAAAATTATATCTACAGATTTACAGGTACTTTAAGGACGAGATTTTATTCGGACGTATGCCTGAAGGGAAAAAGCTCCCTTCCGTCAGGGAACTTGCCAGGGCACTCAATGTAAGCAAGATCACCGTTGAGGCTTCTTACAATCAGCTGGCAGCGGAAGGCTATATTGACAATATTCCTCGCAGAGGGTACTTTGCAGTGGAACTTAAAGACTTGAGCTTCGTTAGGACGGCGATAAAAAGCAGTGAAGAACTTCCCATCCGGAAGTATATCAATACCGGGGTTGATAAAGATAGCTTCGACCTCAAGCTTTGGAAGAAGCTTTATGGTGGAGTGCTGAATACATTTTCTGACGACTTATTTGACGGAGGAGATCTCCAGGGGGAACTTCTCTTAAGGAAAGAGATTTGTATTTTTATTGGAAAAAGCAGAGGGGTTGTCGCATCCCCGGATCAGATTGTCATAGGGTCAGGAAGCCAGTATCTTCTGGGAATTATTGCCTCCCTGATAAAAAAAAGAGAGCGCACGGTTATTGTAGAGGATCCAGGATTCAGTATGGCAAGAAATGTCTTCGAGGATTATGGCATTGACATCCATCCGGTACAGGTGGATAGTGACGGCATAAGGTCGGATCTTCTAAGCCAGTCTCCGGGAAGGGTCGCCTATTTAAGCCCTTCCCATCAGTATCCCATGGGAACCGTGATGCCGATCAAACGGAGGCTGGAGGTACTAAATTGGGTCAAGGACAAGGATGGAATAATTATCGAGGATGATTATGACAGCATAATTAGGTATGAAACAGAGCCAATACCGTCCCTGCAGGGTCTTGATCAGGGACATCACGTTGTTTATATGGGTTCATTCTCGAAACTTCTGACCCCGGCTGTCAGGATCAGCTACATGGTCCTGACCCAGGACCTTACGGAAGAATATAAAAAGTATAAAGAAAGGTTTACCCAGACAGCATCGAAATTAGAACAGCTCACCATGGGAATGTTTATGAAAGATGGACATTTTGAACGTCACATGAAGAGGATCAACAAAATCTATTACCGGAAGAACATCACCCTAAAGGAAGTCTTGAAAAAGTATTCTGACAAAGGGATAAACGTACTGGGAGGAAATTCCGGCCTGCATCTGATCATCAGGGTGGAGTCTGAATCAGATTCCGTCTTGCTGATGGAAAATTTCATTAAAAATGATGTCCTGCTGGAACGGATCAAGGTACCGGAAGATAACAGCTGTTATTTGCTTCTGACCTACAGCGGGATCCCGGTTGAAATCATGGAAGAACTAATTTCTAAACTGATGGGCTGAGCAAAACTCCATAGGATATTCATATCTTTCAGGTATATTTAAAAGAAGAAAATTAACCAAGAGGAGGTGTGGATATGAGAGGTTTTGATTTAGCCCTGTGTATTAGAGAGTGCGGTCATTTGGGACAGGCACTTGCGGATTGTATAAGAATGATTCTTCTATCGTAAGATCAGAAACAAAAAAAGCTGCAGTATACCTATACTGCAGCTAAAGCGGTCAGCAGACTATCAAAATAATAATCTGCGGTTTCCTTGATTAGTTCTTCCTTTTGTTTATGAACCTTATCGTATACGGCGGCTACCTGCATCCCAGCATTTTTGGCAGCCATAACTCCTTCAATAGTATCCTCAAAAACAAGACAATGCTTCGGTTCTGTTTTAAGATTCCTGGCGGCCATCAAAAATACATCTGGATTTGGTTTTCCTTTACCCACTTCGCAAGAAGTGACGATGGTGGAAAAAAATCTTGTCAGATTCTTTGAATTCAGATATTCCAGAACAATTTCCCTGTTATTGCTGGTGCCAACACCCAGAGTGAAGCCTAAAGAGTGGACTTTGTTGATAAACCGGTAGGCACCTTCCTTTAGTATGACCTTATCCATATATATGTCCATACATAAGTCGACCCAGTCAGCAACGATGGTGTCTACAGAATCGGTTATTCCGAAGACCTCTTTAAAATAAATCGCCGATTCGGTAAAGCTTTTCCCGCCCAGGTCGTGGTGCAGATGCTCCTTGAGATAAATGCCTTTTTTACTTAAGTAATATTCATCAATATGTTCCCATACCCATAAGGAATCAATAAGCGTTCCATCCAAATCAAAAATAATACTTTTTTTGTCCTTTAGCATTTCATCACCTTTTACTTTCCTGAAATTTATTGTAATTTAATTGGAAAATAAAAGCAAGTTGAAATAATCACTGAATATATTGGATAAAATGGTGGTATAATTATTAGAGGATTGTTAATGCGAGGGGGACTACTTATGAAGATAACCGTACTGCTGGCCAGTCACAGGAGAAATAAGAACACCGCACAGGCTGTTGAATTTTTCCTTGAAAAGCTAAAAGAGGGGAACGAAATTGAATATGTGAATCTTTTGGATAAAAAGGTGGAAATCTGTCTGGCCTGTGATTATTGCAGGAAGCACTATGGGCATTGTGTCATTAAAGACGAGATGGAAAGTATCATCGAGACCTTCCATAAAAGCGACCTGATCGTGCTGGCGACGCCCTTATATTTTAACAGTGTGACAAGCCGCTTTAAAATATTTATCGACAGGACTCAGATTCTGTACAATGCAAAGTATAAGTTAAATGATCCGATTTTTAAAGAAAAGAAAAAAGTGGTGATTATTGCAGATGGCGGAGCGCCTCATTATCCGGGGCAGTTTGATGGGATAATGACCGAGTTGAAACATTTCCTGGGAAATATTAATGGTGAGGTTATGGGATACTACAAATACAACCATACCGATGAAACGTTGATCAAAGATAACGAAACCGCCAGAAAAGAACTGACCGAAGCCGGAGAAAAAATCGCGAAAGATCTTAAGAATAATTAATGCATGAAGGGACTGGATAAAACTATTTGGGTTAATCCAGTCCCTTTGTATTTGTATCCTGGTTGATTTTCTTTGTGTCAGATCATCGAAGGTTACGGTCCAATTCCTCCAGAAGATGCCTATTATCCATTGAAGGATGAAGCTCTTCGGACTCGATTCTTTTGATGAGCTTTACAAAGAAGTCATTTACTGGTGTTGGTATGCCAAGTTTTTTGCCTTCTGAGGATATTTTTCCGTTGATATAATCAATCTCTGTGGGCCTGTTTTTTTCAAGATCCTGAAGAAGACTTGGTTTGATTTCACTCAGTTTACCCCAGACCTGTAAAAATACGTTATTGATCAGTTCGTCTCTTTCTGCGTCGGTTTCAAAATCCAGACGGGCAACGGTTGGATAAAAGCCTTGCAGCGTTTCAGGTTTTATTTTCAGGGCATCAAGGACTTTCGCCCCTTCCAAAGCGATGTATGGAACATATTTAACCAGCGCCGGGTTGAATAGCACATCACCCAGCTTGCAGCCAAAACTCCCGCAAGGCCCCATAAAGTTTGCGTTCATAATGAGCTTTGTCCATTTGATCCCTTTGATATTATTTGTAATACTCACTTTCCCAATGTTTCCCAGGATCCCAGACAGGGTCTCCGTTCTTTTTCCTGTATTTCCATCTAACTCACCAATGGACATATCCATCTTATCCGGTGGAGTTGTGATTTTGCTCACGCCTCTTTCCAAACGTGTGGCTCCCCATGCAATAGAGCATCCAATAATATTCTCCCTGGCAATGAAATCAAGGATTTCATCCTCCGGGATACCATTCTGGCAGGTCACAAGAACCGTGTCTGGGGAAAAGGTATGCCTGATATCTTCAATGGAGTTTTTTAGCTGCAGCAGCTTTGTAAAAGATAAGACGTAATCAAATTTAAAATCGATCTCTGAGGGTTTCAGACAGAAGGCTTTGACATAATCATCT
>JAAXUP010000231.1 GCA_013335935.1 Eubacteriaceae bacterium
CTTGTGGGAAGCTTCTACCAACCCAGGCTGGTTTTGACAGACCCAGGGGTTTTAAAGACGCTTCCTGAGCGGATATTCTCTGACGGGATGGCTGAGGTCATCAAATATGGCTGCATCTATGACGCCAGTCTTTTTGATCAACTTCTCAGTCTTGATAAAGAGAACCTGGAGGAAGACCTTGAGGGGATCATTGAAACCTGTGCCAGGATAAAAAAAGAGGTCACGGAAAAAGATGAAATGGAAAGCGGTCTCAGAAAAATCCTCAATTTCGGACATACCCTGGGACATGTGATAGAAACCTATTTTAATTACCAAAAATATTCCCATGGTGAAGCGGTTGCGATCGGCATGCACTATATCACTCAGCAAAGTGAAAGAAAAGGAATAACGAGAGAAGGAACAGCTGATAAAATCAGGGATATCCTGATCAAATATAACTTGCCATACAAAATGCCCGACCTTGAAAAAAATAAGGTACTGGAGATCCTCGCCAGAGATAAAAAATTCAGTGGTGATAAAATAAGTCTGGTTCTGCTAAAAAGTATCGGTCAGGTAACATTAGTGGGCTTCGACAAGAATCAATTGACAGAGTTTATCTTATGACAGAAAGAATAATGGGTCGAAGACACCATAACTGTAAGAGAAGGAGCTATGATTTATGAAAGTAGTTGAAATTACTCCATCTACCCTGATGGGAACTGTAAATATACCACCGTCAAAGAGCATGAGCCATAGGAGCATATTTTGTGCAGCACTGAGCCAAGGGATCAGCAATATTAAAAATGTCCTTTTGTCAGAGGATATCCAGGCAACCTGTGACGCGATGGAAGCTCTTGGAGCAAAAATTAAGTATAAAAAAGTGGATGAAAAAAGAGAAATTTACAATCTTAGGATACAAGGAACCTCCAGACTGAAGCTTAAAAAAGAGAAAATCGACTGTGGAGAATCCGGTTCTACCATCCGATTTATTATCCCGCTTCTTGCACTTCTGGGGGAGAGAGCGACGGTGACAGGACGAGGGAGACTGGTAAGCAGACCCCTAGATACCTATTACGAGATCTTTGAAGAAAAGAAAATCTACTATACCAATAAATACGGCGAACTTCCCCTGATCATCAATGGGACGCTTCAGCCGGGGACATATCATATGAAGGGAGATGTAAGCTCTCAATTCATCACCGGTCTTCTCTTCGCCCTTCCTTTACTTAAAGGCGATTCGAAATTGATCATCACCACTGAGCTGGAGTCAAAGCCCTACGTGGATATGACCATAGAAATGCTGTTAAGATTTGGGATCGAAGTGGAAAACCATGAATACAGCGAGTTTACGATCAAAGGGAACCAGGAATATGTCGCATCGGATTACAGTGTAGAGGGGGATTATTCCCAGGCGGCGTTCTGGCTGACTGCTGGTACCCTTGGAGGAGAAATCTATTCCAATGACCTCAGGCTTGAGTCCCTTCAAGGGGATAAGGTCATTGTGGATATCATTAAGAATATGGGTGGCAATATTGAGAAGCTTCTCCTTGGGTACAGAACATCAAGATCCGATACCCGAGGCATCACCGTTGATGCCTCCCAATGTCCTGATCTGGTTCCCATCGTGAGCGTCCTCGGAAGCCTCAGCAGCGGAAGAACTGAAATCATCAATGCCAAGAGGTTGAGGATCAAGGAGTCCGACAGACTGGATGCCATAACCCAGGTGCTGACTACTCTGGGCGCCGATATTTTTCAATATACCGACGGTTTGATCATTCAGGGAAGGGACAGGTTGAAGGGTGGAGAAGTCGACAGCTTCAATGACCACAGGATCGCCATGGCTGCCGCCATCGCTTCCATAAAATGTGATGAAAAAGTCGTTATTAAAAATGCTCAAAGCGTCAATAAATCCTACCCGAAATTCTGGGCTGATTTTGCCATGCTGGGAGGGAGAATCAATGAGCTCGATATGGGGGAATAACATTAAATTCTCAATATTTGGAGAATCCCACGGTAATGCCATCGGAGGAGTGATCGATAATCTGCCGCCGGGCATTGAACTGGATATGGAATTCATTGAATCTGAACTTAGAAGAAGAAAGCCTGGTGAAGACAGCTTCA
>JAAXUP010000047.1 GCA_013335935.1 Eubacteriaceae bacterium
TGCCTTGATCATTTACTGTTTTTCTCATTCTGTCATTTACTTCTTTTCTTCCATCTATGCTTAGTACGATATTCGACATGTTTTCATTTAAATATTCCATATTTTCATCGTTAAGAAGCACTCCGTTCGTGGTCATTGTAAATCTGAAATGCTTCGAGCTTTCCTTTTCCTTGCTTCTGGCATAATCCACCAGACCTTTGACCACATCCAAATTCATGAGTGGTTCTCCTCCAAAAAAGTCGATTTCCAGATTGTGCCTGTTTCCTGAATTTTCGATCAGAAAATCGATTGCTCTTTTCCCCGTTTCCAGGTCCATAAGCATTGATTCTCCATGAAAATTCCCCTGAGCAGCAAAACAGTATTCACACCTGATATTGCAGTCATGAGAAACATGCAAACACATCGCTTTGATATCTTCACTCACGTTAAGCTTATCATCAAAATCAATATCGTCACTGAACAGGATCCCTTCACTAACCAGATAGTCCAGTTCGCTCATGGCTTTTTCAATATCTTCAATTTTGTATTCACTTTCCAGAATTTTTACGGTATATTGTTTATCCATATTTGGATAGAAGTCCAGTATCCTGTAGGTAATATTGTCTATCTCAAATACTGACCCTGAATTGATATCAAGCAGTATGTAGTAGCCTCTAAGATTATATTTGTGGATCAAATTTTCAACCTCCTTATAAACACAAGAATAGCGTCTGCGACGCGTTATTCAAGTAGACTGGGAAAGTTTGGACCCCAGCAAGCTAGTCGAACTTTCCCAGCCAATAAAACAGCAGTAAATATAAAATATTTACTGCTTAAGTTCAGTTACCTGAATTTTCACACTTCTGATTGCCTACTGTGCAGGAAGTCTTACAAGCAGACTGACAGGAAGTCTGACATTCACCGCAACCCTTGCCTTCCAGCTTATTGAGGTTGCCCTTATTTATAATAATTATGTGCTCCATGATTTCACTCCCTATGTGTTTAATAATTAATTCGTTCATATCGGCAAATATTATTTTGTTTCCTTATCTTCTGGTAATTCAGCGGGTTGTTCCGTCTTGGCATCATCCCTGTTCAGGACATCAGCAACTGCAGCCCTGGTTATCTGTACTTTTACATTGTCTGGTCTAAGTTCGATCGTAATAGTTTCATCTTTGAATGCAACGATTCTACCTAAGAATCCTCCAATTGTAACGATTTTATCGCCTTTTTTCAGGTTTTTTCTCATACTCTGTATTTGCTTCTGCTGTTTGTTTTGCGGTCTTATGACAAAGAAATAGAAAAACCCAAAAACAGCCAGCAGTGGTAAAAATGACAGTAAGTCTTGTGTGCTCATATGTTCGTAATTCCCCTTTCAAAGTATTGGTTTTATTATAACACTTATTCAGTCCTAATATCCATATTTATTGAAAAATTCGGCCTTGTAATCTAAAAGTCTGTCTTCCTGGATCGCCTGCCTGATATTCTTCATTGTATTTAAAGTAAAATGCAGATTATGATAGGTCAGAAGTCTCATCCCCAGTATCTCGTTGGCTTTCATTAAATGTCTTAGATATGCCCTTGAATAATTTCTGCAGGTATAACAATCACATTCATGGTCAAGTGGTGTAAAATCCTTCATATATTGGGCATTCTTAATGACAACTTTGCCCCCTGAAGTCATCGCTGTGCCATTTCTTGCAATCCTTGTCTGGAGAACACAGTCAAACATATCGATTCCCTTGATGACCCCCTCAAAAAGAGCATCGATACTTCCCACACCCATAAGATACCTTGGTTTATGCGGAGGCAGTTCAGGCACTGTCCAGTCCAGCACCTTATACATAAGATCCTTTGGCTCTCCAACGCTGAGGCCTCCGATGGCATATCCGGGGAAATCCATTTTCACAGTCTCCTGTGCGCTTATTTTCCGAAGATCCTCATACATGCCTCCCTGGACGATTCCAAAAAGTGCTTGTTTTTCTGTGTTTTTATGTGCGTCCTTGCATCTTTTGGCCCATCGAACCGTCCGCTCCATGGATTTTCTGGAATAATCATAATCAGCAGGATAAGGTGTGCATTCATCAAATGCCATGATGATATCCGAACCAAGAATATTCTGAATTTCTACGGCATTCTCCGGAGAAATGAAATGCTTTGAGCCATCGAGATGAGATCTGAAGGTAACGCCATCTTCTCTTATCTGCCTTAAATCCCCCAGACTGAAAACCTGGTATCCACCGCTGTCGGTAAGGATCGGACCATCCCAATTCATGAATTTATGCAGTCCTCCTGCGGCTTCGATAACCTCAGTGCCCGGCCTTATATATAAATGGTAAGTGTTGGAAAGAATAATCTGGGAACCAACTTCTTTAAGTTCTTCCGGCGTTAAACTTTTTACGGTAGCCTGTGTTCCAACAGGCATAAAAATAGGCGTTTCGATCACCCCATGAGGAGTGTGAAGTTTTCCAAGTCTGGCACCTGACTGGGAGCAGGTTTTTATTAATTCGTATTCAAATGACATATTTACCTCCATCTGTTAGCAGCTAGCTTCTAGCGATTAGCTAGTAGCTGGATAATAATATTTTGTGTCTTCTTTGTGGATATTTCTCTGTTATTAGGCTAACAGCTAACCGCTAGCCGCCAACCACCTACTCACCCAATATACATGCTGTCTCCAAAGCTGAAGAACCTGTATTTTTCTCTGACAGCTGTCTGATATGCCTTCATAACTTTTTCCCTATCTGAAAAAGCGCTTACCAGCATGAGAAGTGTGGATTCCGGCAGGTGAAAATTGGTGATCAGTTTATTTACGATCTTAAAGTTATAGGGCGGATAAATGAATATATCTGTCCATCCATTGGATTCCTTTATGATTCCACTTTTTTTTGCTGCACTTTCCAGGGTTCTTACGGTAGTAGTTCCCACCGCTATCACATTTTTCCCTGTTCTTTTAGCTTCATTGATCATATCAGCTGTCTCTTTAGTGATGGAATAATATTCCTGATGCATTTTATGATCAAGAATATCATCGACTTTAACAGGTCTGAAGGTGCCTATACCTACATGAAGGGTGATATATGCGATATTGATCCCCTTTTTTCGTATTTTTTCCATTAACTCCGGTGTAAAATGAAGCCCGGCAGTTGGGGCAGCGGCAGATCCTGTTTCTCTTGAATAAATGGTCTGGTATCGTTCCCTGTCGGAAAGTGTTTCAGTGATATAGGGAGGCAAAGGCATGTGCCCCAATTTTTCCATGGCTTCTTCAAAAATCCCCTCATAGGAGAATCGTATTATTCTTAAGCCATCTTCCACGATTTCAATGATTTCTCCTTCAAGCGTATCATCAAAAACTATGATATCTCCTGGTTTTGCTTTCTTACCTGGTTTGACCATGATCTGCCAGTCATCCAAATTGATCCTTTTAAGAAGCAATATTTCAACTTTTCCGCCCCTTAATTTATTGACTCCAAATAGCCTTGCAGGCATAACTCTTGTGTCATTGAGAACAAGCGTGTCGCCTTCTTCCATATATTCAATGATATTATAGAACTTCCTGTGTTCTAATTCCCCTGTTTCTCTGTTCATTACCATAAGCCTTGAGGAATCTCTTTCTTCAAGGGGGTGCTGAGCAATCAAATCATCGGGTAACTCATAATAAAAATCGCTTGTTTTCATAAAATCTCCCGTGTTATCTGGCCTGTAATCTACTAAGATATGATACTAGATTAGTGAAAATAAAGCAAGCAAGATAGGATATCACTAAAGAAAAAGACTTGATACGAAATTTCATACCAAATCTTTTTCATAAGTTTTTTAAAAAGTCAGCCTTTCTACAGTCTCACCCTGCTCCAATGCATCCATGATTTCCTCCACATCATCAACGCTCACCTTCCCGTACCAAGTCTGATCCGGATAAATGATGACAACCGGTCCTTTTGAGCATAAACCCAGGCAACCAGTGCTGGTTACCATGATATCTCCGTCTAATCCCCGATCCTGGACTTCTTCATTAAATGCCTGAATAATGTCGACTCCTCCTTTTTGAAGGCAAAATCCTTTGTTTTCTCCTACAAGCCTTGCACTGCCACACACAAAAATATGATGCTTTAGTTTCTCCATTTTATCAGCTCCTTGAATAATAATAAGGCGTTATCCAATATATCCTGGATAACGCCTTTGTCATCTTTAAATTAACTTGTCTGTTGCTATGAATAATAACACAGAATGTATTAACCTACAAATATTATTTTATGATAATGTTTTCAGTTATTTAAAAAAACTGACATTCTCATCCTTCATTTTAATGCCCAGATGTTCAAACGCCCTTCTAGTCACGATTCTCCCTCTTGGGGTTCTTTGAATAAAGCCGATCTGCAAAAGGTAGGGTTCGTAAACATCCTCAATGGTGGATTTTTCCTCATCAATCGAAGCAGACAATGTATCCAAACCAACTGGACCTCCATCAAACTTAAAGATAATACTTTGCAGCATCTTTCTATCCACCTCGTCGAGACCAATTTCATCAACCTCTAACAGCTCCAAGGCCTTTAAGGCAATCTCAAAGTCGATTTTCCCATTACCTCTGATTTGGGCAAAATCCCGTACTCTTTTGAGCAGCCTGTTGGCGATCCTGGGTGTTCCCCTTGACCGTTTAGCCATTTCTGCTGCTCCCTGCAGATCAATGGCAACATCGAGAATGGAAGATGATCTTTGGATAATATCCGTCAGCTGTTCAGGGGTATAGATTTCCAGTCTGGAAATTACGCCAAAACGGTCCCTCAGTGGCGATGTCAAAAGTCCAGCCCGGGTTGTCGCCCCGATAAGGGTAAAGGGCGGTAGTTCAAGGCGAATCGATCTTGCACCAGGGCCTTTTCCCACTATGATGTCAATAACGAAATCTTCCATTGCCGGGTACAGTATTTCCTCAATGCTTCTGTTGAGTCTGTGGATCTCATCAATAAAAAGCACGTCGCCTTTATTCAATCCTGTTAGTATGGCTGCCAGATCCCCTGGTTTTTCAATAGCCGGTCCCGAGGTGATACGGATATTTACATTCATCTCGTTGGCTATGATATTGGCAAGAGTAGTTTTTCCCAACCCCGGGGGTCCATAAAGAAGCACATGATCAAGTGTTTCCTTTCTTTCCATCGCTGCTTGTATGAATATATTCATTTTTTCCTTAACTTTCTCTTGCCCTATGTATTCACTGAGTACTTTTGGTCTTAAACTTTTTTCCACGTCAAGATCGGTTTCAGTAAATTCAGTGGTAATAATTCTATCCTTCATCTTGTCACCTCAATCAATTAATGCCAGCCCATTCCGTCATGCCCTGATGGATGCGGATAAAAGAGATTTTTTAATGATATCTTCTATACTCATTCCACTTGAGTAGATGGAATCCACCATAGACATCGCCTCAGCATACCCATAACCCAGGCTCAATAGCGCTTCAGCAGCATCCTTTCTCAGGTCGATAGAATCCTCTCCAAAACAAGAAGATTCCTCTCCTGATACAGGAATAAAGTTTTTATACTTATCCCGTAGCTCCAGGATAAGCCTGTTAGCAGTTTTTTTGCCAATTCCTGGGGCTGAAGAGATTGCCTTTTCGTCTGATGATGAAAGGCACCTCATAAAGTCATTGATGGAGAAGGTGGAAAGAATCCCGAGGGATACCCGAGGGCCTATCCCTGATATGCTGATAAGATCCCTGAACAGCGCTCTTTCCTGCTTGTCATGGAAACCATACAGAGACATCTCATCCTCTCTTATGTGCTGGTGAATGTAGACTTTTACTTTATCGTTATTTCCCGTCAGATTGCTTAAGGTATTGGAGGAAACAGCGATCAGATAGCCGATATCTTTACAGTCCAGAACTATTTTATCTTCGTAAACATCCTCAATATGACCAATTAGATATTCGTACAAAAATGTTTCCTCCCAAATAAGATTTGCGTTTGCAACGCGTTATCAAAAAAGATTTATACATAATACATTCATATTATATATAAATCTTAAGTTTAAAGCAAACATATATTCGGTAAGTCTAGAAATATTAATCTTCTTCTTCCCAGTTATGGTAAACTTCCTGGATGTCATCATTATCGTCAAACATATCCAGCATTTTGTTCATCTTCTTTTCATCTTCAGGGGATAATTTTGAATAGGTCGTAGGGATCATTGCAACTTCTGCGGAAGCAAATTTAAAACCTTCTCCATCAAGGGCATCGTAAACCTTCTGGAAATCTTCCGGGGATGTGATGATCTCATAGCCTTCCTCTTCAGCGCTTACATCTTCCGCTCCCGCTTCAAGGGCAATCATCATAATTTCATCCTCGTCCACCGAGTCATCTTTTTCGATCATGATCTGTCCTTTTTTCTCAAACATAAAGGATACACATCCGGTTGTTCCCAAGTTCCCGCCATTTTTGTCGAATGCATGTCTCACATCCCCAGCCGTTCTGTTTTTGTTGTCTGTAAGAGACTGTACGATCACTGCGATTCCTGATGGGCCGTAACCTTCGTAGATTATTTCTTCGTAATTGCTGGAACCAAGCTCACCTGCCCCTTTTTTTATTGCTCGGTCAATATTTTCATTGGGCATATTGTTTGCTTTAGCTTTTGTGATGGCATCTCTTAATCTGGCATTCATATCCGGACTGGATCCGCCTTCCTTTACAGCAACGGCTATAGCTTTTGCCATTTTTGTATAGATCTTACCTCTTATGGCATCAGCTTTGCCTTTTTTATTTTTAATGGTAGACCATTTCGAATGTCCTGACATTTATCTTCCTCCTCGTTCTTTTTAAGCATAAGTATTTTACCATAATTACAAAACAAATAACAATTAAATAATAGCATTTCACTTCCGGATATATTTTTCCTCGGTTTTTTTGATGTCTGCCTTGGCATTAGTCACTTCAACAAACCCTTTTTCAAACCGATCTTCCTCTCTCTCAGGTATGCATATTTTCAACACCACATTTTCCCCATATAAGGAGTCCTCAACAGTGGTATCATAACCGTTGCAATAATTCTGTATCGTCCCAAGATAGGTATAGTCTGTGTTTATTTCAAAACAGGTGTTATACTGCATTTTAACAATTTCGACGCTATTTAGAACCTCCTGAGCACTGTCTCCATATGCTCGAACAAGGCCACCAGTGCCAAGTTTGATTCCCCCGAAATATCTTGTCACTACGATCAGAATATTAGTGAGTTTTCTTCCCTTTATACAATCATAAATCGGTTTCCCTGCCGTCAGGGAAGGTTCTCCATCGTCACTATATTTGAATGTGGCTCCGTCATACCCCAAAATATAGGCGTAGGTATTGTGTGCTGCTTTGTAATGCAGTCTTTTTATCTCCCCAATTTTCACTTCAGCTTCACCTTCACTCTCGACAGGGAAGCAATGGGCAATGAATTTTGACTTCTTAACGACGATTTCTTTCTGCGAGTATTCCTTTACGGTATAATAATCCTTCATCATTCTCTCCTGCTTATTTTCTGTTCAGAAGATGTTCATTATTTGCGCTTATTTTTATATCAAGATAGATCATATCCTCTTCATATCTCTCCTCGGTTATTACCCCAAGACTGTGCAGATAACTTACATATTTGCTTTCCGAATAAGGAATGGAAAGGGTTTTTGTGATCATCTCTCCAAATATTTTTTTTCCGATATACGATAAAAGCTCGTCGACACCTTCTCCGGTAACTGACGATATCTTGATCTTATTTCCTCTGACGAGTGAATAGTTTTCATCGAAGGCTTCATCCACCAGATCGATTTTATTGAACACGTACAGCATTTCTTTATTTTCACATCCAATGGATTTGAGAACATCCTCAACGATATTGATCTGCTTCAGGCAGTTGATATTTGACGAATCGATCACCTGAAGGATAAGATCTGAATCCTTGACTTCATCCAATGTAGATTTAAATGATTCTACAAGATCATGAGGCAATTTTTCAATAAATCCTACCGTATCTGAAAGAAGAAATTCCTTGTCGTCGATCTTGATATTTCGAGTCGTTGAATCAAGGGTCGCAAAAAGTTTATCCTCAACCAAGACCGAACTTGAGGAAATTCTGTTAAAGAGTGTGCTTTTACCAGCATTGGTATACCCCACCAGAGAAACGATGGGAATTTCATTTTTCACTCTTCTGCTTTTCTGAATATTCCGGACTGATTGAAGGTCTTTGATTCTTTTTTCCAGCACGTTGATCTGCTTGTTTATCGATCTTTTATCCGTCTCAAGCTTTTTTTCTCCCGGACCTCTTGTACCGATCCCACCCCCGGTTCTGGAAAGCACCTTGCCCAAACCCATAAGCCTTGGTATCCTGTATTTTAGCTGGGCTAATTCTACCTGAAGCTTGCCTTCGCCTGTTCGGGCATGCTTTGCAAAAATATCAAGGATCAGCGCTGTCCTGTCGATTACCTTTGTGCCCAGAAAAGTTTCTATGATCCGAAGCTGGATGGCATTGAGCTCATCATTGCATATGATGGTGTTGATTTTTTTTATCTGGATCATTTCCTTTAGCTCCTGCAGTTTACCTTTTCCAATATAAAAATTAGAATCAATTTTGGCTTTATTTTGGATGATCATGTCCACTGGAACAGATCCTGCAGTAAGGGCAAGTTCCCGAAGCTCCGCCATGGATGACTCGATATCCAGGAATCCACCTTTATTCTTTACATTGACTCCGATCAGGAGCACTCTCTCCGTCTCGTCTTTGACAACGGTAAGCCTTTTTCTTCTGAATTCACCCACCTTGAGAGAATAATCACTTATGTCAAATTCTGAAAGTGCTCTTAATTTAAAGGTCCCCTGAAGCTTTACAACTTCCGCCTCTTTTTCGATATCAATAACGCCGATTCCGGCAAATATTTTTCCATCATGCTCAACAACTGCTCCCAACAGTTCCAATCCAAGACTAAGCATAGCGGACTTGTCCTGTTCAGACAATTCAGGATTTCCATTTGGATGGGTATGAAAACTTCTGACACCGCTTATTTTGCTATAGTCAATTTCAGGGAAAGATGCACTCCTGAAATCACCTACGCCAAGTTCGATGATTTCGTTTCTCTTATCTGTGATGATGATGACCTCTCTGTTGACAATAAGGCTCACATCCCAGATTTCTCTGGCCGCAAATTCATCAAGCAGAACGCCATTTTCCATTATATATCCCTTTAGATCCTCAAGTCTTTCAAGTATAGATTTTTTTATACCATCAATATTACCATAGATCATTGTTTTTTCTCCTCGCAGGTTCAACTTGTTCTATCTTACTATTCTACCATAAACCTCAAAACGAAGAAAACCTTTGAATTGACTTTGTCTTTCTTAAGCAGTTCAGAGGTCTGCATCTACTATTACTTTTATGGTTACTTTTCTGGACCGGGGACCATCAAATTCACAAAAATAGATTCCCTGCCAGGTTCCTAACATCAATTTACCATTAGTTATGATGATATTCACTGAACTTCCGACACAGCTTGCTTTTAAATGTGCAGCTGAATTCCCTTCAGAATGTATGAATTCCTTTCGGTCAGGAAAAGCCTTTTCTAACCCAAACAAGATATCGCGAACGACATCAGGATCGGCATTTTCATTTATTGTGATTCCTGCAGTAGTATGTGGCGTGAATACTACACAGATCCCTTCACTTATTTTATTTTTGGTTATAAATCCGGATATTTCATCAGTGATCTCATATAAACCCTGTCGTCCCGTATTGATTTTTAATTCTTGAATAGCCATTTAGACTACCTCCTTGTACCTGTCAATATTATCAGTATACTATAATATCGGTTCTTTAATGCACCTGTATTCCTTTTTAATTGATATTCTAAAATAATTTAGAACTGATAATGAGCAAAAAACGACCTTGCCTTTTACCACCAAAAGGTGGATCAGGAGACAAGGTCATTTGCTTCGTTAATGTTAAAAATCCATTTCAGTCTTCGTCTTGGGAGTGGATCAAATCCAGGATTTCATCTTTTATTTTAAAATAATTATCCGAGTACTTTGGATGTCTTGGATTTGTTTGAAATATCGTATTGGTAAAGTCCGTACAGAACTCCTTGACGATTTTACCTGGCCGGTCAGACATAACCAGTACGCGTGTTCCAAGGGACAATGCCTCATCAATATCGTGGGTAATCATGAAAATCGTTGTGGAATTTTTTTGCCATATCCTCCGGACCAATGCCTGCATATCCAGACGGGTTAAGGCATCAAGGGCGCCGAATGGTTCATCCATCAAAACAACTTCAGGATAATTCGCCAAAACTCTTGCCAATTCCGCTCTTTGCTTCATCCCGCCGGACAATTCAAAAATAGATTTCATGCCAAAACCAGACAATCTTACTTCTTCTATAAAATGATTTCGTATCCTATTGATCTCATCCTCAGGCAAACCACGCATTCTGGGACCAAACTCAACATTTCTATTAAGGTTCATCCACGGATATAATGAAGGGGCTTGAAATACCACACCTCTGTGCCAATCAGGGCCGGATATCGTTTCACCTTTCATTTTGCATTCCCCGCGGGTTGGTTGAAGATAGCCTGCCATGATTTTTAGCAACGTGGTTTTACCACAGCCTGAGGGTCCTAAAAGGCAGACAAATTCTCCCTGCTCGATTTTAAGATTGATATCCTCCAGCGCACCGATCAGATTGTTTTTTATTCCATATTCAAAGCATAACCCCTTAATATCGATCAATACTTCCTTCATTTTCCATCCCTCGTGTGACTGAATTTATCTCTTCCTATTTCTGTTTCATGTTTTCTATTGCAGCTTCTATGTATATGGGATTCACGTATGCGTTGAACGCCTTCTGATCCGGCGCTTGATCAATGGAATCCTGTTCTTTAAGAAAATCAGCGGTATCCTTCATGATACGTGCGAAATCGCCTGGTTCGCCAGATTTACCAAAATAATCAGCTCCCAGAAGCTCCTCCGGAGAACACCACAGGGATCCCTCCATCTGCATCAGGGCATCTTCTGAAGTGATTTCCAGTTCAGCTGCAACGATCGCCGCACCTTCCTGGGGATCTTCTCCATAAATATCGCCCGCTTTCGCTAAACAGGTGATAAAATCTGCAACCAGATCAGGATACTTTTCAGCAAATCCTTTTCTTACCAGTTCCACATTGGCAGTGACATAACCCTGTTCAGCCATCTCCTTGCTGGATACCAGCATTTTACCATTTTTCAGCAATACGGAAAGTGAAGGCTGCCAGGTGTATGCAGCAAGGACGTCGCCTCTTTCCCATGCAGCAACAATTTCAGCGGTCTGCATATCCAGAAGCTGGACTTTATCCTCTATTCCTGCATTTTTTAAGGCATTGAGCAAGCTGTAGTGCGCCGTGGAAGCGAAGGGAGTCGCAATTTTTTGCCCGGCAAGATCGCTAATTTCATCGATACCAGATCCGTTTTTGACTGCCAAGGCTTCAATTTCTCCCAGTACCTCATGGATCCAGATCATTTCCACATCAAGACCTAACGCCAAGGCGATGATTGCATTTGTATTCCCCATCGTCGCAAAATCAATACTCCCGGAAGCCAGCGCCTTATTGGCTTCTACACCAGAATCAAAAACAATGAAATTGCATTTGATCCCTTTTTCTTCAAAGGTCTGCTGAAATAATCCTTCAGCGATGGCAATTGTCTCATCATTCGGGACACGCAGAATGCCAAAATTGATTTCTTCCGGTTGTTCGCTAATGTCCTTATTTCCGCTGCATGCGGTAAATGTTATCAGAATAGATACCGCCATAACGGCCGCAATAAGTTTTTTCCAATTTGCTTTCATAAAACCCTCCATAATCTCCGCTTAAACATAGCCCTTCCAGAAGACTAGTTTTTTTTCAATGAAACGCAGTCCCATATCGATAAGGATCCCTGTGGCTCCCATGATCAGGATTCCAACAAAAATCACATCACTCTTCAAAAAATTTGATGCATCTAAAACCATCCAGCCAATTCCTGATGTTGCCGCCACCATCTCAGCAGCGACCAAGGTTGTATAAGCTACCCCAACTGCAGTTCTTATGCCTGTAAATATCTCGGGCAGGCATGCAGGCAGGACGATTTGAAAAAAGATCTGCCTCTGGTCCGCTCCCAGTGATTTTGCGCTCAAAATGTAGTCCTGTTTGATATTATTTACTGCAGAGACACATGCGATATATATTGGCGCAAATCCGGCAAGAAATAGTAAGGTTATTTTGGAAGTATTTTCGATACCCATCCATAAAACCAGCAGTGTATAGTAAGCTAATGGCGGCAGAGGTCTGTAAAATTCCACAATGGAATCCACAACAGCCTTGATTTTTTTAAAATATCCACTGAGCAAACCGATGGGTATTGCTGTGATCACAGCCAATATCAAAGCTGTAAAAAGTCTTTCAAAGCTGGCACCAAGATGAGCCCAGATCGAGATTTTATTGTACCCGCTGCTCAATATACGTAAAAATGTCATCCAGACCTTGTATGGTGAAGGAACCAGAGTTGAGGAAACGATATCAAATTTTGTGATGAGATACCAGCCGAGAAAAATGATCAGCCAGGTGACAGCTGTATAGATTTTTTCAGTTTTGATCCTTTTATCATCCATATTCATCATTCCCTCCTTACTCACTTTACCATAAAAGTTCCATGATACCAAAGAATATCTAATTGTCCAAAAACCTTGCAGGCAATTTGCCTGCAAGGTCTCTGCCCTTGTTACTTGAAATTATACGCTGTTACGATTTTCTCTCTTCCTGAGGTCAGATCATTGAAATATTCATAGCAGCAGATCCCCAGATAAGAACCGGATATATTGCAGATATTTTCGAATCCCAAGTGCTGAAGAGCCATGAGCGCATTATAGCTTCTTTGGCTCGAACGGCAATGAACATATACCGGAACGTCCTTTGGTATTTCAGCAGTCCGCTGCCTCAGTTCACTCAACGGTATATTGACAGCATTGATCAGATGGCCTGCAGCATATTCATTTTTCTCTCTCACATCAACAATGAATGCGTTGCTCTCAACCAGTTCTCTGACTTTAGCAACAGGAACCTGAATGAAATCTCCATTAAGGATGTTCAAGCCTACCAATGCCGCAAAGTTCACCACGTCCTTTGCCGTTCCGTGAAGAGGCGCATAGCATAATTCTAATTCTTTCAGATCCTCCAAGGTCGCTCCCATTGTGATCATGGCAGCGATGACATCTACTCTTTTATCAACATTGCCTTTTCCAATAGCCTGGGCACCCAAAATTTTGCCCGTTGGAACTTCATAAACCAGTTTGAAATGCATGGGATTGCTGTCAGGCATCAAGCCAACTTTATCCCCGGGGATAATATATACAAAATCATGTCCGATTCCAGCCTTCTCACAAGCTTTTACAGTCAATCCAGTGGAAGCGGCATTCAAATCGAAGACACGAATGACCGATGAACCAATAACCCCGGTATTTCGGCTAGGTTTTCCATAGATATGGTCAGCCGCCGCCCTCGCCTGTCTTTGTGCAGGGCCAGCAAGAGCCAGTCTTGTTTTCTGGTGAGTAAGCTTATGATAAACTTCAATGGCATCACCAACAGCATAGATATTTTTATCATTAGTCAGGTAATTATGATCAACCAGAATTCCTCCGGTTACGCCGATATTCAACCCCGCTTCTTTTGCCAGAGTTGTCTCTGGTCTTACACCAATTGCCATGACAACCGCCTGTGCTTTTACTTCTCTGCCAGAATTTAATTCCACAGCATCCGGACCGATTTTTTTAAGTGCATCGCTGAGGATCAGGTCGATTCCCTTGTCGGACATTTCCTTGTGTAGTATCTGTGCCATGTCATAATCAAATGGTGCCATGATCTGATCCATTGCCTCAACAAGACTTACATTGAATCCAGCTTCTTTGAGATTTTCTGCTACCTCAACGCCGATAAAACCACCACCGATCACGACCACGTCCTTAACATCACCACTTTGGACAAATTTATTGAGTTTGTCGATATCCACAACATTTCGAACTACAAATACATTGTCGTTTTTTACTCCTTCTAATGGCGGCACAATAGGATTTGCACCAGGAGATAAGAACAATTTATCGTAGGCTTCCGTATATTCCTTTCCCGTTTTCAGATCCTTCACCGCTATCGTCTTTTCTTCACGATTGATCTTCAAAACTTCACTCATCACTCTGGCTTCAATATTATATTTTGTCTTGAATTCGTAGGGGTCCATCATTACTAATTGCCCGCTCTGCTTTATCGTTCCACTGAGATGGTATGGGAGTGAGCAATTTGAAAAAGATACATGAGGTCCCTTTTCAAACATGATCACATCGGCAAACTCATCAAGTCTTCTCACTCTGGCAGCGACAGATGCTCCTCCAGCTACTCCTCCAACTACTAATATTCGTTTATTTGTCATTATTCCAATTCCTCCTTTATTTATTTTTTCAACTGTTATTGCGTTCAAAGCAAACAAAATACGGTCTTACCTTCTCTGTCTTGAAGCTGGTACAGTATTGACTTTTCCTGCCAGGCCTTTTAAAACGACCATCGCTCCAAGGCACATCATCAGTGTGAATATCCATCCGGATAAGGAGAGGTTGGCGATCCCGGAGAACATGGCACCCACGTTACATCCGTTTGCCAATCTGGCACCGATCCCCATCAGAGTTCCACCGACAGCATAAAAACCGGCGTCTTTCAGATTAAAGCCTCTATTGAATTCAAATCTTCCCGCAGTAAGGAAATAGAGCAGAGCACCCATCATGATCCCAATATTTCTCAGTGAGACCGCATTGGTGAGTATCCCCTTATTGGCTTCCTGTACTGCTGCGACGAGGGCAGGCGAAGTGAATTCCACGCCGAACATCTGCAAAATCCCAACTCCCCAGCTGACAAAGACACCCGTTACACCCCAGCTCATGCCTGCTGTGGCAATTATTGCAACAAACAAGATCGCCAGCAAGATTCCACCTGTCATGAAACTCCAACGCTCCACAAAAAGCTTATGATAGGTCTTAAAGCTGAATAAGTCAAACAGCTCTTCATCCTTCTTCAACGATTCCTCAAAGTCTTCATATTCTGTTGCCGCAAAGGTTCCTTCATTTTTTCGAAGATTCTCATATTTTTTTGCCAGGATATAGATCGCCAGCAAACCTGCAAGCGAAATCATGATGGCTCCGGGAAGACCGAACAAGTCAGGGAGATAAACCGGGCCTCCCACTTTCCCTATAGGCTGATTGACCAGCCAGTCACGAATCACTGCGCCAGGCAACGACCCCATAACAAAGAAAAGTGCGGCGATCCAAGCTCGGCCTTCACCCTCTCCTGCGTCGGTAAGCGTTCCGGAAGCACAGCCTCCTGCCAGAATCATGCCTATACCGAATAAAAAGGCTCCAAATATCAGTGCGATATTGACCGCATTGACATAGGGTGTATATTTAATGATTCCACTATAATGGATTGCAGCCGTTGCGGTGGTGGCAATGGCAAACATCACCGTAAGTGCTGTGGTCAATGTTCCCTCTCCGGTAACATAAACTCTTTTGATACCGCCGGCAAATCCAAACCGGGATCTGGA
>JAAXUP010000048.1 GCA_013335935.1 Eubacteriaceae bacterium
TTTACTCCATACCTTGCTGCTTTCTGCTGCAGACGATGTAAGAGCTTTGATCCTTGTTTCATTCTACATCATCATTACTGGAGGGCTTCATATCGATGGTTTCATGGACTCTATTGACGGCCTTCTCAGCAACAGAGATAAAGCGAGGATATTAGAGATCATGAAGGACAGCAGAGTGGGTTCCTTCGGCGTTCTTGGGATGCTCATACTTTTCATGGTCTATTTTATATTTTTCAAATACGCAGGGGGGATGATCCTGGTGATCATGCCGGTTGCGGGAAGAGCCGGTGCACTTCTTTCTGCAGCGATCACCCATTATGCCAAAGAAAAAATGGATCTTGGTGGCAGATTTGTTGAGGAAACAAAATTGAAGCATGCGGTTCTGGCGATTGCTTTTACTGCAGTCATTTCCGGTTTATTAGAGGTTTCCAGCCTTGTGCCACTTGGGGTTTCCATGATTTTGGCATATTTTATCACGAAAGCGGTTGAAGCAAAAATTGGAGGAACAACAGGAGATACAACAGGAATGATCATCGAAGTAACCCAGGCGGTATTTCTGATCAGCGCCTATCTGTATGGAATAATAGCTGCAGGAGGATCATTATGAAATTTTATCTGGTGAGGCATGTTGAAACCACAGGCAATGTGGAAAATCGGTTCGCGGGTGTTACTGAAACGGAATATACGGAGAAAGGAAGAAAGCAGTTCCAGATCCTCACTGAAAGACTGATCAATGAATTTGCTTTTGACAGTATTTACTCAAGCCCGATTTCAAGAGCCAATAAAATTGCTGTAAAAGTCGGACAGGCTAAGAATATCCAGGTCGAAGTCAGGAAAGAACTTTCGGAAATGAATTTCGGCGTGTTTGAAAATTATCGTTTTGAAGAAATTAAGGAGATCCACACTGAATATTGGAACAAGTGGAATGAGGATTATGTCAATTATCAAATTCCCCAGGGGGACAGCCTGATTGAATTCCACTCCAGGATCACGGAATTTCTGGACAGCATGAAGCATAAAGATGGAGCAGCCCTGATCGTTTGTCACGGAGGGACCATACAAAGTATTTTGACACATCTTCTGGGTCTGAAGATTGAAGACCGGTGGCATTTTCATATTCCTTTGGCTGGCCTTGTGGAAATCAAATATGAAAATGATTATGGAATGATGAATAACCTGAAAAGGCTGGCAGATATCGATGAATAAGCGAAAATTCAGAGACCTAACCATCATTGAGGTCAATAACAGCACAGAGATGGTTATCGCCTGCGACTCCCTGGGGGGAATCGGATCAAAGGAACAGGATGTTATTAAGTGTCCTTTTGAGGTATCCGGTTATTACACAACTCTGGTGGTTCTGGCTGAACTGCTCTCTTATCGCGCGAAACCTGAAATCCTTGTTAATAACCTTTCATTTGAGATGGAACCCGCTGGCAGGCTTGTTTTGGAAGGTATCCGAAAGGCTCTCAGAGAGGCTGAACTGACCGATGACTGCATGATCACCGGAAGCACAGAGGAGAACGTAAATGTGGTACAGACCGCTTTAGGGGTTACAGGAATCGGGTTTATTGAAAAAGATCTGAGGAACAAATTCAACATCCAGTCCGGGGACTCGGCATATCTTATGGGTGTGCCCTATATGGGTGATGAAGTGATCCAAAATCCCATGGAGATGCCCCTGTTAAAGGCCATAAGGATTTTATGCGAAACCGAAGGGATTGCTGAGATACTGCCGGCAGGTTCAAAAGGGATTGCTTATGAGATCCATCAGCTCTGCCATACCAACCGGAAGGAATTCACTTATGCGGACAATATAAAACCAGATTTAAAAAAATCTGCCGGCCCGGCAACCTGCGCGGTGGTAACGGGAAGGCAGGAAATCCTGGAAACCGTACTGGGCGGATTTCCCATTGAAATGAATTTTTTAGGAACTTTTATATAAAGGAGATAAACCCATGAGTAGCAATGGACTTAAATTTATAAGCTGCGAAAGCGACTTGGAGAGCTCACAGATCGTCCTGTTCGGTGCTCCCTATGATGGAACCACTTCCTTCAGACCTGGAGCAAGATTTGCCCCTTCAGCCATCAGACTGGAGTCTGACGGGATCGAAACCTACAGTCCCTATCTGGACACCGATTTGACGGATAGAAATATTTATGACGATGGTGATATCGAAGTGCCTTTTGGAAACAGGGAAAGGACACTTGCGCTGATCGCAGAAAAAGTTGATGACATCCTAAAGAGGGGCAAGCTGCCATTTATGATCGGCGGTGAACACCTGGTTACTTTGCCTGCAGTAAAAAGCGTATTTAAAAAATATGAGGAGCTGGTGATCCTTCACTTTGATGCCCATACAGATCTTCGGGATGATTATCTGGGAGAAAAGCATTCCCATGCCACTGTGATGAGGCGGATTTGGGAGGAAGTCGGTGATGGCAGGATTTTTCAGTTTGGCATACGCTCGGGAGATAGAAGCGAATTCAAATGGGGGGAAGGGCGCATCAAGACCTGTAAATTTGACTGTTCCGAGCTGAAAGCAGTGGTGGATCAAATACAAGGCAAGCCGGTATATATTACCATCGATCTTGATATCCTTGATCCTTCGGTTTTCCCTGGAACAGGAACCCCTGAACCGGGGGGGATCACCTACAAGGAACTTTTAGAAAGTATCCACGATCTGAAAACCCTTGATATTGTGGGCGCGGATATCGTTGAATTGTCCCCTCATTATGATCAAAGCGGTATCTCAACAGCTGCAGCCTGTAAAATCATCCGAGAACTTTTACTGGTCATCAGCGATTGAAAGAACATTACATTACAAATGAATCTAAGCAAAGGAGGAGTCCTTATGGAAGAATTTAATGACATTAAGGAAATTGCTGTTTCATGCGGATTTTCCCATGTTGGATATCTCGATGTTGGTACAATAACATTAATGCATGAAGTGCGTGACGCCTGTGCAGAAAATAAATGTCATGCATATGGGACAAATTGGTCGTGCCCTCCAGGTTGTGGCACATTGTCAGAGTGTGAAGAGAGAATAAAAGAATATAAAAGAGGCCTGATATTGCAATCGACTGCTATCCTCGAAGATGCATTTGATGTTGAAACAATGATGAGTTTAGGTGAAACTCATGCAGAGAGTTTTGATAAGTTTTCTCTCAAATTAAAGGAGTACCATCCTAATGCGATGATTATAGGAGCCGGTGCCTGCTCAAAATGTACAAAATGCACTTTCCCAGATAATCCTTGTCGTTTTCCCGAAAAGATGACCTCCTCAATGGAGGGTTTAGGCATGCTGGTGAGTAATGTCTGCAAAGATAACGATATACCTTACTATTATGGACCAAATACAATAACTTATGTCGGCTGTGTATTGATAGATTAACCAAATCGAAGACAAGGGACAGATGAATGTTGATTAATCATCTGTCCCTTGTCTTCGATTTGTACATCTTTATAAGTGTTACTGAAATTCTTGTTATTTCAACGAGTAAATCCTCCAATAGGTGCCATATACTTTCCACCAAAGGCTTCTAAAGCATCTTTAAGCTCATTCGAAGGAGTGCCATAAACGACAAAGCCAGTTGCGTCGCCAAGAGCCATTAATCTTTCTGCAAATTTTTTATTGAAGGTATTTAAGTGCACTAATGCAGCACTAGAATTTAAATACCTTTCATGAATATGACATATATTGCTTTCTTCATTTATGCTCCACTCGTACCCTAGCGTGCCAGGTTCGTTTTTTTCTGCTGAGTCAACAAGTTCTGCCATTAGTTTTTTTAAGTCAGTGTGACTCCCTTTTGTTAAAGAAAGTTCAAATTTTCTAACCTTTGTACATTCTTCCCATTGCATCTGCTGCCAGCATTGCATCTAAAACATCCAATGGTGTAACAGCAGTTGGATTATTTACAATAGTTTCGCCTTCGGCACATGCCAGCTCCGCAACCTTCATGAGATCCTCCCGGCTAGGGTTTTCAAGGCTTAAATCTGCGAATGTTACAGGCAGTCCTACAGAAATACAGAACTCAGCTACTTTTTTAATCTCTTCTTTATCGTAGTCTTCTAATATTAATTGTGTCATAACACCGAAAGCTACTTTTTCTCCATGGTAATAATGATGGGTGGGTTCAAGCGCTGTCAAACCATTGTGAACAGAGTGAGCAGCTGATACTCCGCAGCTTTCAAATCCGATCCCAGATAGCAAAGTATTTGCTTCGACAATCTTTTCGACCGATTGCGTGATTGCCCCTGCATTCAAGGCTTCAATTGCACTTTTACCATGAGATAAAAGAGTATCATAGCATAGACGCGCTATGGCAGTTGCAGCTAAAGTGGCCTTTCCACCAACGAAGTTATTGGAATCCTTTGCGATAGCAGATTTTGCCTCAAAATAAGTGGCGAGGGCGTCACCCATTCCGGCTACTGTCAGTCTTGTTGGAGAATTTGCAACAACTGCAACATCAACTAAAACCATGTCCGGATTCTTAGGTAAGAATAAATATTCGTCAAATAAACCATCAGGAGTATATAGCACAGAAAGCGCACTGCATGGGGCATCTGACGCAGCAATTGTCGGGCAAACGACTACAGGTACAGATTCATAATAAGCAACCGCTTTTGCCGAATCCAGTATTTTACCTCCACCTACTCCGATGACCATGTCACATTTTGCCTCTGTGAATGCTACCCTCAGTCTTGCGATTTCTTCTTTACTCGTCTCTCCGCCGTACTCAGCAAATTGGTAAAGTAAACCTTCTTTTATGCAGCTGTTTTCTATATCAGATCCATTTCTTTTAATTCCATTGCCACTTATTACTACAAAGGCTTTTGTGCCAAGGCATTTAGCATGTTCTGCAATACATGCTAATTCACCTTTTCCCTGAATGTAACGTGGCGGACAGGCCATTATTTTTCTCATACAGCCTTACCTGCATGATAACCTTCTTCGGTAGCACTTGAAACATTACGGGCTTGTATTGCGTCGCCGACAACTTGAACAGGAATACCTGAGTTGGCCAATTCAGCAGAAAGAGGATTGTAGGATCGATATCCTGCAGCTACAACAATAGTGTCAGCTGC
Source organism: Eubacteriaceae bacterium (assembly GCA_013335935.1). Classification (GTDB taxonomy): domain Bacteria; phylum Bacillota; class Clostridia; order Eubacteriales; family Alkalibacteraceae; genus JAAXUP01. The sequence goes on from JAAXUP010000048.1 coordinate 5,084, forward strand.
AATTTCAGATTCAATACCAGACTGATCTTTGACAACAACACCATTATCTGTGATATTTAATACAGTTGTACTTGTCATCATTTTCACTTTTCTAACTTCTAAAGCTTTTGTCAATTGCCAATTTGCTGCGAGTGCTGCATCGCTTGCAATGGAGTCTCTCATTTCCACAATAGTAACATTTCTCAGCATCTGTGAAAGGAAATGTGCTGTTTCTGCTCCCACCTGGCCACCACCGATCAAAACACACTTACTACCTGGTTTAACTTTTCCATCTAAGATGTCTTTTGCAAGAGCAGTTTTTTCACTCTCTTTAAGCCCTGGGATTGGAGGCATAATAGGTGTAGAACCAGATGCGATGATAATGGAATCCGGTTTCTCGGCAAGCAACAATTCAGCGGTTGCCTCAGTGTTGTATTTGATTTCAACTCCTAGTTTCTTACATTGAGCAAGTTGCCATACAATGAAATCAGTGATTTCACCTTTACATGGTGGGATAGCTGCAAAATAGAATTGTCCTCCGGCATGCTCACTTTTCTCATATACAGTAACCTTATGTCCTGCAGTTGCAGCAGCGATAGCGGCATATAATCCAGCCGGACCTGCTCCAACAACAGCTACAGATTTCTTTGTTTCAGCTGGTTGGATTCCACCTTCGTATTCATGACCCAGTTCTGGATTCAGCACACATTTGATTGGATTGTCTGTGAATAAAGTGCCAATACAGCCATCGTTGCAAGCGATACAGCGACGAATATCTTCAAATTGACTAGCTTTGGCTTTATTAGGCATGGCTGGGTCAGTAAGAGAAGCTCTGCCCATAGCAACGAAATCTGCTTTACCAGAGGCAAGAATGCTGTCAGCTAAGAAAGGATCATTGATTCTTGAAACAGTGATAACTGGGATAGTAACAACCTCTTTGATAGCCTTCGCCCAATCAGTAAACCATCCATGTGTTGTGTAAGAGCTTGCAACATTCAAATCAACGGATAAATAGTTACCGACAGATACGTGCAGCATATCAAGACCTGCATTTTCTAACATACGGGCAATTGCCTTATTGTCCTCAATGGTGAGTCCGCCTTCGACGAATTCATCAGCAGAAATTCTCATATCAATGATAAAATCTTCACCACATTTTTCACGGACATTTTCAACAATCTCTCGGGCAAACCTTGTACGATTCCAAAAATTTCCACCATACTCGTCTATACGTTTATTAGAATATTGAGAGAAGAATTGGGTAATAAGGTAACCATGAGCGCCATGGATTTCGACACCATCGAATCCACACTTCTTAGCTCGATAGGCCGTATCACCAAACTTTTGTACCATCTCTTTTACTTCTTCTGTTGACAATGGGACAGGAATTTCGTCACCAAAGGGACACATGATTGCTGAAGAAGAGCGAGGAAGACCGTTAATTGCACCAGAGTTGGTCTGTCTTCCGCAATGATAAATCTGTGCGAGAATAGTAGCACCATATTTATGTACTCTTTTTGGAAGTTCGCTATGACTGGCAATCTGGTCATCATTCCAGAGACCTGCAGTGGATTTGAAACCATGACCAAGAGGATCGACATTATAATCCTCTGTGATAATAAGGCCCCAGCCACCTTTGGCTTTTTCTTCATGATAGGCAAGATAACGTTCCGTTGCTGTACCATCTTCATTACAAAAATCGGTTACCATTGCGGGTACTGTACAGCGATTTTTGATGGTTTTCCCTCTGACGATTAAAGGGCTAAATAAGTGATCAAACAAATTAATTCCTCCTTGTTAAATTTTATACTATCACAATAGCATAGATTAACCGGCAAGTCAATGACTATACGGTTAATGACTGTGCGGTAAATGAAAATTATTTATAAAAACACATAAGGATGAAGTGAGGTTCAGTCTTTAGTACCATGCTTGACACATAGTTTTTTTTTATGATAAAATTCACTGTATACAATGACTGGAAAGTAGGTACATGAGTTGTCAATTACAGAAGAAAATAGATTAGAGCTGGAAAAGAAACGACGTGAGCAGATACTGGCAGTCGCACTTGGATTGTTTTATAAAAATGGATATAAAAATACATCCATGGCAGACATAGCAAAAACGGCTGGAATTAGTAAAGGTTTGATTTATCATTATTTTAAGAGCAAAGCAGAATTGTTATTTTCTTATCAGGATAAGCTGGACGAATGTCTTGAAGAAATAAACACAATCTCCAGTGCCAGAAAGGCTATTTATGAGTTTGGCTGTCGGTTTCTACTAAATGAATTAGATGAAACGGGATACATCCCACCACTACAGGTATATGTTATAGTGTTCGTTAAAGGCGAGATGGATGATCCTGAATATCAAGATAGAAACCCACTTTATCAGGATTTTCGGCAAAAATTTTTTGAACCACTTTTTCGAAAGGGAATTGAAAATGGAGAATTCAAACCAGGAGATCCTGAGAATTATGCTGATATCTATTGGCATTATCTGTTGGGCAGTGTACTTGAGGTTACAGAGACAAGGGGAAGTACAGAGAAAACTCCTGATTTAAATAAAATACTTGATTTGTTTATTTGAGAAAAAGAAGAATTATAAACATCATAAGGATAGACTTCTATGATTAATAAACCTCTGAATTTGCATCGTTCAGAGGTTTATTTGTTGTATGAGGGGATAGTATTGATGCAGAACTCTCATTCTGATGTGGACAATTCCTTATAAGCAGTTCCCCACAGCTCCATGGAGGCTAAGATAGGACGCATGGATTCCCCGAGTTCTGAAAGTGAGTATTCAACTCTTGGAGGTACTTCTGGATAAACCGTTCTGATAATAATGCCATCGGTCTCCATCGAGCGCAAACTATCAGTTAAGATTTTTTGACTGATTCCTTCCAGGCTTTTTTGCAGTTCATTAAATCTCCAAGCACGGGCTAGCAAATTTCTCAAAATTAATAATTTCCATTTGCTCCCGATCAGTTGAACCGTGGTTGCAACCGGGCATGCAGGCAAGTCTTTTTTAGAAATCATTTCGCACCTCTCCTTTATCTTGTATGTTACATTAATAATTTATGTTACATGCAAATTTTAATGCATTAAGAAGTGGACGTCAAGCAAATCCTCCATTCGTTACAAAAAGGTGCGTATCCATATAAAATAGTGCGTACTTATATTATTTACGAAAGACAATTAAAATGTTAAGTACAAGGAGCGGAGTGCACCTTGAATAACATATTAGGAGGAATAAATCATGTCACTTTCAAATCTGTCTGGTTGGAACCAAAAGGAAGCAGCTTCTGCATGTGGTGCATCAGATAAACCTGCAGCTTGTGGCGCTTCTGACAAGCCCGTCGAAGCGCCTGCAGCTTGCGGAGCTTCTGATAAACCTGCTGAGGCCCCTGCAGCTTGTGGCGCAGCGGACAAGCCGGAAGAAAAGCCTTCTGCATGTGGTGCTGGAGATAAATAAATCCAGCCTTTTGTTATCGGCAGACTGTTGCTGCCGGTAATATTTGCCTATTATTTTCGAAAATATCCGAATTTATATATTAATATCTTTGTGCTAAAGGAGTCCTTTCAATGAAACCTGACTATTCTCCCGACCGGTGATATTTATGCTTGCCGTTGTGTGCAAAATAGTAAGGTTGCCAATGTGTTTAAAGATAGGATCGCAGATGTCTGGGTTTGCCAGATGGGAAAATACAGGGACTACTTTAAGTTTGAAAAATGCAGCAAGTGTGAGTTGATGGCGTGGTGCCGTGGTTGTCCTGCAGTTGCCAGTGGAAAAGATGGAAATTTCTATACGGCTGACCCGCAGTGTTGGAAGGAAATTATATAAAATGACAGTCCGAATGGAGAAACAAAAGACAATTATCTTACTTGCCATTTTACTGGTACTGATAATGACGGTTACAGCTTGTTCTGACAAGAAGGGAGAAAAAGAAATGACAAATCTGGAGTTTTTCAAATCGCTTGATTTTGACAATGGACTAAGCGTTGTAACCAGTGTATTCGAGCGATTCCCTATGCAATATACAACAACGCTGGGTGAAGACGGCAATCCACAAATCAGACCGATAGAGTTTAAGTTTGAAGAAAATGGTGTGCTTTATTTTGACACAGTAATATTCTATACTTCCTACGCTGAAATGCTGGCGCATCCGTATATTCAGATTTGCATCGGTGATCAGGAGACAATGACCTATGTCCGCGTGGGTGGTAAGGTCAATTTTACGAAAGATGAAAGTATCATCAATCGCTGCTTTGAAGAAAGCCCGGTTTTGACATCACAGTTTGGAGACAATCGAGATGCAGTCATTGGGTACTACCTGACAGATGTATGGGTTGAGTTTAGCTCGTTTTCAGAGGAGCTCCCAAACAAGAAGTACACATTGGTTAATCAATATGATGAAAAGGAATAAGTATCTCGGAACGCCTTCTATAGTGCGCAACCGTGATTACATTATTTGCACCGAAGAATTTTTGCAGTAGAAGATTGTGCAGTTGCTGCAGAAAATATGACGTTAATATCTTTGTGCTAAAGGAGTCCTTTCAATGAAACAATATTTTGCTTTTCAGTGGCATATCACTGATGAATGCGATCAGCGATGTAAGCACTGCTATATTTTCTCAGAAGACAATTGTAAGCCTTTGGATTCTATGAATTGGAATCAGATGCAACAAGTCGTTGATAACTGTAGCGACATGTGTGAAATGTATGATCGATTGCCATATTTCTACATAACTGGTGGAGATCCGATTCTCCATCCGAACTTTTGGGACCTGCTCCAGCTTCTTAAAGAGAAAAATATCCCGTTCACGATTCTTGGCAACCCATTTCACTTAAGTGATGAAGTTTGCCAGAGGCTAAAAGAGCATGGATGTGAAAAGTACCAATTATCGCTGGATGGAATGCGAAAAACCCATGACTGGTTCCGAAAACCGGGGTCATTTGATATTACTTTAGCGAAAATTGGCTGTATCAAAAAAGCGGGTATTCGCTCTGTGATTATGTCCACTGTTTCCGGAGCAAATATCAAAGAAATCCCTGAGATTGTCGATACAGTCGTAGAACAGGGCGTTGATATATTTGCATTTGCCCGATATTGCCCCACTGGCGAGGAAAAGGATACAGGAATGACTCCTCAGGAATATCACGATTTACTTGATATCTGTCAACAGAAATTCGAAAAATATGAGTCAGAAGGCTGCAACACCTATTTCAACAAAAAGGATCACCTCTGGACTCTTTATGATTATGAGAAGGGCATTTTTAAGATTCCTGAAGGTGTTGAAGAGGGAATGATTTATAGTGGCTGCAACTGTGGAAACTGTCACCTGACTATTCTCCCGACCGGTGATATTTATGCTTGCCGACGATTCGAAAGTAAGGTTGGCAATGTCTTTGAAGACAGAATTGCGGATGTCTGGCTATGTGACCCCATGGAAGCCTATCGGGATTATACGAAATTTCAAAAGTGTTCCAAGTGCGAACTTCTCAGTTTCTGCAGAGGCTGTCCCGCTGTAACCTATGGGACTACGGGAGACTTTTATGGAGCAGATCCCCAGTGTTGGAAGGAGGTCAGCACCCTATGACCAAAATGAAAGCAGTTTCCTTAACTGCTCCAACCAAAGGAAACGATGTCAAGTTGACTGAAAGAAACATACCAAGTGTTAAGCCTGGATGGGTTCTCGTTCGAATTTATTCCTTTGGACTGAATCATTCCGAAAAGATATTGCGTCTTTCTGAAATTAATGCCTCCTACATCAATAAACCAATTATTCCAGGCATTGAATGTGCTGGGAAAATAATCGACGCTTCGGATACCTCATTTCATGTCGGGCAAAGGGTAATTGCGCTGATGGGTGGTATGGGCCGCAGCTTCGACGGAAGCTATGCTGAATATGCTTTATTGCCGGCACATCATGTGTTTGCAGTAAAAACGGATTTGTCATGGGTTCAGCTCGGAGCGATACCTGAAACGTATTATACAGCCTGGGGATCACTATTTGATTGTTTGCACCTGGAGCCAACAGATAAAATACTAGTAAGAGGCGGAACCTGCGCATTAGGATATGCGGCGATACAGATTGCAAAGGCTCTTGGCTGTGAAGTAGTTGCTACAACACACCGGGAAGAAAAATTCCACTTATTAAGTGATGCTGGTGTTGACAGTATTGTGCTGGACCAGGGAGAAATAAAGGGTAAACTATCTGGTATCACTAAGGCGTTGGAGCTCGTCGGCGCAAAAACACTGCGCGATACACTGCTAAATGTAGAGGTAGGCGGAATCGTCTGCAATACAGGTATTCTTGGCGGTAAATATGTGTTAGACGGATTTGATCCGATTAAGGAAATTCCGAATGGGGTCTATTTAACTGGTTTTTACAGCAACAATCCCACACAAAAATCGATCGATAATCTGATGGAGTTTGTAGACTTACACAGTCTTTCACCCCATATTGGCCGCGTCTACGATTTTGAACAGATTGCTGAAGCAAGTGAAACCCTCGATTCAGGGCATGTTGATGGCAAAATTGTTATCAGTATCGAAAAAAAATTGTAACCGGAATGGAGGCTATCATGGACGGATCAGGCATACTGAAAAAACTTAATCGCATCCTTTTAGAGGAGATGCCTCAGTATAGGAAATTTGCAGCACAGTTTTCAGAGGATAGGGTTTCCCAACGACAACTTTTTCGCTCACTGATGAATGTGCGTCCACCTAGGCCCTTAAGTAACGAGTACATTCAATTACAGGATATGATCCTTTCCAATGAGAAAGAAGAACAAGGCGTAATTGATGTTGCGTCATTGCCAACCACAACCGATTTAAATATCGTACTGTGGCGCGGAGACATCACCCGGCTTAATGCGGATGCCATTGTCAATGCAGCAAATAGTACGCTTTTAGGGTGTTTCCATCCGTGCCATAATTGTATAGATAACGCGATTCACTCAGCAGCAGGCTCACAGCTTCGTGATGAGTGTAGCAAAATCATGGATAAACAACAATATGAGGAGCCAACCGGGCAGGCAAAAATTACGGCAGCCTACAATCTACCCAGCAAACATGTCATTCATACCGTTGGCCCCATTATTACGGGATCGCTTCAAGAGCAGGAACGTAGACTTTTGGAGTCCTGTTATATGTCCTGTTTGAAATTAGCCGAAGAAAACAAGCTTCATTCCATTGCATTTTGCTGCATTTCTACGGGAGAATACCGATTCCCTGGGGATGAAGCAGCAGAAATCGCTGTGAATGCGGTTAAGAAATATATAAAAAATAACAATAGCAGGATGAAGGTGATATTCAATGTTTTTAAAGAATCTGACGAAGCCATCTACCGAAAGAAATTGGGAGCAGATTAAAAGGCTTAAAGAGAAAATTAATCAAGCAGAAGCTGTTTTAATAGGCGCAGGAGCCGGGTTATCAACTTCTGCTGGATATACCTATTCAGGAGAACGGTTCCGACAACATTTTCAGGATTTTAATGAAAAATACGGAATCAATGACATGTACTCAGGTGGGTTCTACCCTTTTGAGACTCCCGAGGAGAATTGGGCTTATTGGAGCCGTCTTATTTATCACAACAGGTACGATGGTGAGTCCAAGAAGGTCTACCAGGATTTACTCCAAATTGTGAAAAATAAAAACTATTTTGTTTTAACCACCAATGTCGATCACCAATTTCAATTGGCTGGCTTCGACCAAAATCGTTTATTTTACACGCAGGGGGACTATGGCCTTTTTCAGTGCTCTGTTCCCTGTCACAGCAAAACTTATGAAAATGAGGGCGTCATTCGACGCATGGTTCTAGAACAGGAGAATATGCGTATCCCGCAGCAGTTGATACCGAAATGCCCGATTTGTGGAGAGCCCATGACCATGAATTTACGCTCGAATGACCGATTTGTTGAAGATGCAGGCTGGCAAACAGCCGCCACTCGGTATGCTGAATTTGTCAAAACACATCAGAATGTTCGGATTTTATATTTAGAACTAGGTGTAGGCTACAATACCCCCGGCATTATTAAATTTCCATTTTGGAGAATGACTGCTCAAAACCAGAATGCGACTTATGCAAGCATCAATTTGGAAAAGTCAAATTGTCCTGTGGAAATTGAGCATCAAGCTATTTGCGTGAGTGCTGATATTGGTCATGTGCTTGAGGCATTGAAGAATTAATAAAATGAAAGAAGTTAGGAGATATATGGTTAACTTAAGGAAATTCATTTGTATTATTGGCTTACTGCTGAGTTTCGCTGCTTTATCTGGATGCGGCTCAAAAGCTGATGGTCGTATCGAAACCGGTACTGATATATCGATGATCATTACGACGGACATACATTATTTAGATGATAGTTTAAATGATGGGGGAGAGGCCTTCCAATCGATGTTAGCAGACGGTGACGGCAGGCAGCTCAATTATATTGATGAAATCACAGATGCTTTTGCATTCGATGTTATGAAAAAGAAATCGGACATACTAATAATCAGTGGAGATTTAACACAAAACGGAGAAAAGGATAGCCACATGACGATGGCTGATAAGCTTGAAATGATTGAGTCAAAAACCGGGACGCGCATTTTTGTCGTACCGGGCAATCACGATATTCAAAATCCTTGGGCGAGTGGATTTAAGGGTGATGAACAGCTTCGTACTGAAACCATTACGCAAGAGGACTTTTCGACTATCTATAAAAACTTTGGATACGGTGAGGCAATATCAAAGGACGCTTCAACATTAAGTTACCTGGCGGCGCCTTCAGAGGATGTTTGGCTGTTAATGCTTGATACTAATTTATACCTATATAATGGAATATTGCCAACAACGAATGGTGAAATCGGAGAAAAAACCTTAAACTGGATTAAACAGTGCAGTGATCAGGCAAAGGCGGCAAACGCCCAGATCGTTACGGTCATGCACCACAACCTGCTTAATCACAGTGAGGTCTTAAACGATGGATTTACACTTGATAATAGTCATAAAGTTTTAGAGATATTTAAAGCGAATGATCTAAACATCGTCTTGAGCGGTCATGTTCATATCCAGGATATAAAATCCACAGGAAATGGTCCAAATGCAACTTATGATATCGCAACGAGTTCACTTAGCGTCTATCCAACGCAGTATGGAGAAATGAATTATTCACCTTCAAAGGGATTTGATTACAGAACAGTTCGAGTAGATGTTGAAGGCTGGGCAAAGGCCGCAGAAATAATGGATGAAAATCTCACTCATTTTGATGAATATTCCAAGAAGTTTTTTGGCGATATCTCCTTCGAAAAGTCTTTTCAAGAGTTGTCCGGATACGGGGATTTAAGTACAGAAGATGCTGGGATAATGGCTGAAATGATGAGTTTGTTAAACATCAATTATTTTGGAGGCACAGCAAGCTCTCTTAGAAGTCATATTCTCCAATCAGAAGGGTATAAATTATGGAATATGGCTGAGCCGGGATTCTTAAGAGAATATGTATTGAGTATGATTCAAAGCAATGAGGTCAATAATAATCAATTAAAAATCCCGAATCAAAATAAAGCAAATTGAATATATACCAACCGTTGCCATTTGCACATTTTTATTTATGCTCAAAAACTCTGCAATTTGCTTCATATTCTCTTCCTTCTCTTCCAGTTGCTTAATATTTAAGAGGTTTGTTGGACCATCCATCTGACCAATCGTGCATCCTGTTAGCACAATAACAATTATCAATATTAGATAAGATACTTTAACCATAAATCCTCCTTAGCAACGACCATGACTTTTCTTAGATGGAAAGCTGGCAACCCGCAATTAAAAATGTTTTATTTAAACCATGGTAAGGCATCCATCTTTGAATTTACTGATGAAAGGCAAGATACAATACTCAATTTTGAATGGTAGTATAAATTATCCCCCTTACCCTCCTCACAGCGAAATGCATCTTCTGGTAATTTTTTATCTAAGGTGTTAATATAGAAATAAGGATAAGCTGAAAAGGAGCATGGAAAAAATGGATGGAATATTCAAAATCGAAAAGCCTCAAAACGAACCGATATTGGGATATGCCCGAAATAGCAGGGAAAAAATTGAAATCAAACAGAAACTGGATGAATTGAAAAGCAAGGTCCTGGATATTCCATTAATTATTGGCGGGAAAGAAATTTTTACAGATCAGAAAAAGGAATGCATTATTCCCCATGATAAAGGTCACGTCCTTGCACGCTTCAGCTTAGCAGGAGAGAAAGAAATCGAAATGGCAATTGCTGCAGCCCTGGATGCAAAGAAAGAGTGGGAAGCTTTAAGCTGGGAAAACAGGCTGAGCATATTTTTGAAGGCAGCAAAAATGCTTTCCACACACTATCGATCAACCCTAAATGCAGCCACAATGCT
>JAAXUP010000232.1 GCA_013335935.1 Eubacteriaceae bacterium
GAACCCTTTGATGCTCCAGGAAGGCAATCATTTGAACGGTCTTACCAAGTCCCATGTCATCAGCCAGGCAGGCACCAAATCCCAAATGGGACATCGTAGTGAGCCAATGATACCCATTTTCCTGATAGGCTCGTAAGGTGGCATGAAAGGTCGGCTCAATGCCTACCTTTTGAATTATTTCCGGATGAATCAAACTTTCCTTCATTGTTCTGAACCATTGCCCATTTGATATGGATACATCAACCTCATCAATGGCAACATCCAGCAGCTTATTCATATTCAATTCCAGTCTCATGGCCTCTCCAAGAGACAGCCCATCCTCACCTGAAAATTCTTTTGCCTTTTCAAATGCTTCAAGTACGGCTTCCATTTTTATTTTGTTAATTTCAACCCACTTGCCCTTATACTGAATGAGTCCTTCTGCCATATCTAAAAAAGCTCTCAATTCTTCTTCTGAAATGACCTCGTCTCCAATAAATAAAGACGGTGAAAAATCCATGATGGCCTCTAACCCCACCTTGGATGGCACTTTTTCTCCAACCGTTACCGATAATCGAAGTGAATTGTTGTTTTTACGCCACCAATCCGGCACTCTGCAGAGTATTCCAGCTTCTTCGTAAGTTGTCATCTCACTTAAAATGATGTGCGCCTCTTCAGCGGTAAGCTTTAGTGGTGAGAATAATTCTCCGCTTTCAATTAATTCAGAAATGAAACGGCTCTTCTCTGCAGCCTTGATCACCGTGGAAATCAGTGAAAGCAACTTCTTTTCGTCACCGTCAAATTCTTCCAGCGCATTTTTCAAAGGCGTATGTATGGTTTTTTTGCTTTTGACCGGTTTTGTTGAATAAGTAGCCATAAATGCAAAGGGATACTCCTCCTCTTTATTCTCAACCAAGTGAAAGAATACCCTTCCTGCGACATTGATATCAGAGTTGTATCCGGCGAAATATCCAGCAACGGTACCCTCATAATTTTTAATTTCCAGCCGAAAAACAGCTAACAATCGTTCCCACAACGTTCGAAGCCAGACATCATCAACATATTCCATTCCAATGACAAAAGGGAGCTCCTCTTTAAGGTGATAGAGCTCTCCTTCCAGCAAATCAACTTTCACAGTGTCCCGGTTAATTTCAATTTCGGGCTCCTGGCTTAACTTTTTGATCAGCATTTCTGCCATATGATGGAGATATTCAATGGAAGGTGAAAACCAGTTCTCTTTTTTTAAAAACCCCAGATGGAATAGTGCGCGGTATTTATCTTCTTCAAATGCCTCAATCCAAGTTTTAAGTGAACCCACAGATTGATTCTCAACTTCATCAATGACAAAGGTTTCAGGTAAAAAATAGGCATTAAGTTCTTGTATTTCTTGCTTTTTGGGACGTGACATTCCGATCAACTCCTAGATTATACTATCATTTTATCATCTTCCTGATTAAGATGCATGTAGTAATTGTCTCTTTCTGATCAGAATTTTAAAACACTCCTTTAAAAGACCTTACAGGGCCATCCAGCAATAGATACGTTTTAAGTTTTATTCCCAGCAAAACAGAGTAAGGATCATTCAGAATCTCCAATAATTCCGGATGTCTTTGAATAAAAGAAGTCCGGATCATTTCCATATCCTCCTGAGCTTCAGACAGAACTACTCCTTCCAAAGTAATGGAAATAATCGAGTCCCCAGGCTTCATACGGGTATCCACAAGGAGGCTGACTTTGGGATTACTTTGAAGGTTCAAATATTTCCTGGATTTCATACTGGCTGTCATATATAGAATGGAACCATCCTCGCTAAGAAGATAGGTCATCAAAGAGCAGTAAGGATTACCGCTGCTCTCCGTACACAAAACACAAAGATGGTTCTTCCGAAGGACCTCTTTAACTTTCTCTATCATCTTGATACCCCCTTTTATTCCCTCAATTATCAATGTCAGACAAATAAGAAATGATAGCATTAACAAATTCAATCGTTCTTCCTTCAATTTGCTTCTTAAGCTCCTCAGGACGGTCAAAATCCGGCTTCTCAACCAGGACTGATTCAATGATGGAATCCACACCTGGAAGAAACTGGG
>JAAXUP010000122.1 GCA_013335935.1 Eubacteriaceae bacterium
GCCGCCAGCCAATTTCAAAAGGAAATCAGCATGGGGACCGATTTTTCCTTCGATGAGTATTACGAGACCATGGTCCGTTTATTCGCATTTGCCCTGAAGCTTGATTTTGATGATGAAACCATAACAAGCTACATCCACCGGTCAAACGTGATCGCAAGTAAGATCATCCGGGAGCATCCCAATTTAACAGATCCTGAAAAATATCTGTTCAACAAGGAAGTTTTTAAAACTTCACCCATCCACGAGCTGCTGGATCTATGAACCATTAATAAAAGCTGTACACTATAAATCAATTGGAGGAAAATATGATGTCAGAAGTTTCATTCAAGATCAGTAATTATCTCAAAAGAATCAAATACGAAGGGAAAACGGATGTCTCTTATGAGACCCTGCGGGATCTGCATGTCGCTCATACCTTGAACGTGCCTTTTGAAAATCTGGATGTTTATTATGGGAAGCCTATCCTGCTGGACAAGGAAGTTTTGTTTGAAAAAATCGTTGAAAATAAAAGAGGCGGTTATTGTTTTGAGATGAACGGCCTGTTCTCCTTTGTTCTTCAGGAGATGGGGTTTAAGGTTAGAAACCTGTTAGCCCGAGTGACCAGGGATGGGAAGACCTATTTCGCAAAAACACATCAGGTGCTGATGGTTGAAATCGATGACAAAAGATATCTGGCGGATGTGGGCTTTGGAATGGACGGACTTACCGCACCTCTTGAATTGGTGACGGGGGTAGATCAACAGCAATTTACCCACACCTACCGGCTGCTTGAGGACCCAAAACTGGGATATATCCTTCAGAAAAAATCAGGGGAGGAATACCAATACCTGTATGCCTTTACCCTGGAGGAATGCTCTCCATTGGATTATCTCATGTCCAATCACTACACGGCGACTTTTCCGGAATCGCTTTTCGTTCAAATGAAATTTTGTACCATGCCTATGAAAGATGGTCGGATCACCTTGACCGACAAGCATTTCAAGGTCATGAAACAGGATCAGGTCTCAGAGACTGCATTGTCCAGTGATGCTGAATTTAAAGAACTGCTTAAAAAACATTTCCAGCTTGATTTAGATCAAGTGAAGTCTGAATGAGAAGCAGCTATTGGACAGAGAAATCAGACGATCCTATCATTAAGCGATACGAAAAAAACCAGCCAATTAGGCTGGTTTTCTATTTACAATTTTTTTTAAAGCATCGTGGATGCGATAAAACCTTCGGTCGTTGCCTGGAAGATCGTCCCTTTTTTATTGTTGCAGTCTCCGATGACATAAACTTCTTTGATCAAACCTTCAAACTGTTCTACAATACTGCTTCGTGGTTTTACACCCAGGGAAAGCACCACTGTATCGCAAGGGAGAATATATTCGTTTGAACTTTTATCTGTAATGACAGCGCCTTCATCTGTAATATCCTTCAGTGTCACTTCTGAAATTGTCTTGACGCCCAGTTGGTCCAGCATACCTCTCAGGGTACCTATGGGGATCAAAGGAACGCCTTCAGCGATTTGCTCAGGTGAGAGCATATCAATAAGGGTAACTTCCTTTCCTTCTGATGCCAGCTGATAAGCCGTTTCACTTCCAGTGAGCCCCGCACCGGCAAGGACTACACGGTTTCCAACCTTGACCTTGCCTGTATCCACATCGCCAGCCCAGACAACATTGCTTCTGTCCACTCCGGGTATGGGTGGAATAATGGATTCTGAGCCAACAGCAATGATCAGGGCATCCGGTTTTTCTGCCAGCACGTTTTCAGGGGTTGCTTCCGTTGAACATTTTATCGTGATGCCTGGGGTGTTCAGGGTTGTTTTCACCGCCCAGTCAAAGTATTTCTTAACATCCCCCTTTAATGCTCCTGAAGAAGCAATCTGTAGAACTCCACCCAGCTGAGCATCCTTTTCAAATAGAATCACCTGATGTCCTCTTTGGGCGGCATCCCTGGCTGCCTCCATTCCTGCAGGACCTCCACCGATAATAACCACTTTTTTTAGTTTATCCGGTTTCGGGTAATTTGCAAATTCTGCCTCCCGGCCGGTGAGGGGATTAACCGCGCATCGGATAGGGAAATTATATAAATGTGGGGAAGTATGGGTACAGAGCATACACCTTATGCAGGGCCGTATGGTGTCACCTTCACCGTCTTTAGCCTTGGTGACCAGATCAGGCTCAGCAATGAAAGAACGGATCATTGCCACCATGTCTGCCTTGCCTTCAGCCAGAATTTCCTCAGCCATATCCATATTCAGGGACCCTACAGTCGTTACAGGGATATTTAACGCTTTCTTGAACATTTCCGCATAATGAACATTGACCCCTCTTGGAACATAGGAGGGCTGAATCATATATACAATGGTTTCCAGGCGATAGAGATCCCCAACAGAAACATGGATCAGATCGATCTTGTCCTGGATCAGCTTTGCAAACTCAATGACATCCTCTGTTGTAACGGAATTTTCATGTAGCTCGCTGCCGCTGATCCGGTATTCGATGGCCATTTCATTGCCGATTTTTGCCCTGACGGCGTCAAGGAGTTCCCTGGCAAATCTTGAACGGTTTTCCATGGTATCCGCTCCGTATTCGTCGGTACGCTTATTATAGAAAGGGGAGAAGAATTGTGCCACCAGATGGCCATGTCCTCCATGGATCATGATCATGTCAAAGCCAGAAACCTTGCAGCGGTAGGCGGCAGTTACAAAATCTTCTTTCACCTGCTGGATTTCTTCCCATGTCATTTCGGTAGGTGTATAATGAGCTCGTAGGTTGAGTTCGATGGAAGCTTTCGCACCATAGCGATGGATCACTTCTGTCAGATTATACAAACCGTTGCAAACATCGTTATTGGATAGATCGATCACGTATTTTGATTCCGCCGCATAGGCTGCGTTCACAGGACTGTCACCAACGGTTACGATGCCTGCACCGCCCTTTGCCATGGTTTTGTGCCATTCAATAAATTCCTCGGATACAAGACCATCCTTTGTTGTCAGAAAAGGTTCCGCCGGAGATGATTCGATCCTGTTTTTGATCACCAGGTTTCCGATTTTGATGGGTTTGAAAATGTGTTCATAGCTGCTCATTGATAATCCTCCCAGATCCATTATTTTTCGATTCGGTTGTATACGTTTGCAAATTCATTATATCAAATAGTTATTCCCCTGTGAAGCAATTTTATCAGCGCTTAAAATTGATATTTTCACCACAGGAAAGCAAAGGAAAATTGATCAGCGAATGACTTGATAACCCCAGAAATATATGATAAAATCCCAAAGGTATCTTTAAAATAGACGTTGAATTTTAGGAGGAACATAATCAATGGAAAATTTTTTCAAACTTAAAGAAAACGGCACAAACCTGTCAACAGAAATTATTGCGGGGTTTACGACATTCTTCGCAATGTCCTATATCATCTTTGTGAACCCGGCAATGCTTTCACAAACTGGGATCCCTTGGGGAGCCGTATTTCTTGCAACGATAATCGCATCCGCAATCGGCACCCTGGTCATGGGGCTGTTTGCAAATGTGCCTTACGCCCAGGCTCCGGGTATGGGTTTGAATGCATTCTTTACCTATACCGTTTGCTTCGGTTTGGGTTTCAGCTGGCAGCAGGCCCTGGCTATGGTTTTTATTTGTGGTCTCGTCAATATTTTTATAACCGTTACCAAAATTCGTAAGTCCATCATCAAATCGATCCCTGTGAGTCTTCAGCATGCCATAGGGGGAGGCATTGGGATATTTATTTCCTATATTGGTGTTAAAAGCGCAGGTCTCCTTCAATTCACTTCCGACCCGGGGAAGAACATCATCCTGCAAAGCGGAACGGTCATTGCAGACTCAAGTGCGGTTCCAGGACTTGTGACCCTGGATAAGCCTGGGATCCTGCTGGCTTTGATCGGGCTCGTTCTGATCGTCATTCTATTGGTCCTTAAAGTAAAAGGATCGATACTGATAGGAATCGTTGCAACAACCCTCCTGGGTATCCCTTTTGGTGTTGTCGATCCTTCCACTGCAGGAGCCACTACAGGCGTAGTAGCAGCATTCGCGGAACTGGGTTCTGTCTTTGGCGCCGCTTTAGGCAGTGAAGGCATGCTGTCTTTATTTTCTGACGGTACAAAAATACCCCTGGTGCTGATGACAATTTTCGCTTTCAGCCTGTCGGATACCTTCGATACCATTGGTACATTTATCGGCACAGGCCGAAGAAGCGGAATCTTCAGTGATGAGGATGAGAAAACCATGGAAACAAGCACCGGCTTTAAATCAAAAATGGATAAAGCCCTTTTTGCAGATGCCATTGCAACCTCCGTTGGAGCTGTGTTGGGCACTTCAAACACGACCACTTATGTAGAAAGCGCAGCAGGAATCAGCGCAGGAGGACGCACAGGCTTGACCAGCGTGACAACCGCGATCCTGTTTCTCTTGTCCATATTTTTGGCGCCCATCGCCGGATTGGTACCTCCTGAAGCAACAGCACCAGCCCTGATCGTGGTAGGGATCATGATGCTTTCTTCTTTCAAGGAAATCCACTGGGATGATCTGGATGAGGCTATTCCAGCCTTCTTCGCAGGGATCTTCATGGCATTTTGCTATAGCATCTCCTATGGTATCTCTGCAGGGTTCATTTTTTTCTGCATCGTTAAGCTCTGCAAAAAACAAATCAAAGAGGTCCACCCGATTTTAATTGGGGCAACACTGCTCTTTATTTTAAACTTCGTTATTTTAGCGATATTATAGATTTGAATAGTTCGTCAAAGCAGTATAAAAAGGGGGAAACAAAATGATCATTATCGATACAAAAAAATGCATTGGCTGTGGATTATGCGTGAAAGAATGTACTGCCGAGGATATCCAAATGGTGGATGGAACAGCACAGATCAAGAATGCCGCCTGTTTTAAATGCGGACATTGCATCGCCGTATGTCCTGTAGGGGCGATCTCCATCGATGAGTACGATATGGATGAGGTAAAAAATTATTCCGAGGAAAAATTTACCATCGATTCTCAGCAACTGTTGAATTTCATCAAATTCAGAAGGAGCATAAGGCAGTTTAAGGATAAAAACGTGGAAGTTGAAAAGCTCCTTCAAATTATTGAAGGCGGAAGATTCACTCAAACCGGAGGAAATATGCAGGATGTATCCTTTATTGTGGTAAAAGAAAAACTTCCTGAACTGAAGGCGATGACCATGGAGCGACTGAAAAAAATGGGGGAAGAAATGCTCGCCGATTCAGATCCTAAAAATCGCTTACTCAGAAGATACGCTAAAATGTGGTTGAAAATGTATGATGAATATAAGAAGGATCCCGAAAAGAACGACAGGCTGTTTTTTAATGCCCCGGTTGTGATCATCGTCACTGCTTATTCAGAGGTAAACGGCGCGTTAGCTTCCTCAAATATGGAAC
>JAAXUP010000049.1 GCA_013335935.1 Eubacteriaceae bacterium
TGTGACAACCATTTATGGAAGAAGAAGATATATCCCGGAAATCAATTCCAGAAATGCAAATATCGAAAAAAGTGGGGAACGTCTTGCTTTAAATACGCCTATTCAAGGGAGTGCAGCGGATATTTTAAAAATCGCCATGGTATCCGTCTATCAGGAATTTAAAAAACGGAAAATGAAATCAAAACTGATCCTCACTGTCCATGATGAACTGGTCATCGACTGCGCGAAGGAAGAACTGGAAGAGGTCAAAGGGATCGTTAAGGATAAAATGGAAAATGCGGCAAAACTTAAGGTGCCTATGACGGTAGAACTTGCTACGGGGAACAACTGGTACGAAGCCAAATAATCGGCATAGAGGGGCTATATGATAGAAATAAAAATAGGGTTGAACGAAGATAATCAGAGGCTGGATCGGTTTTTAATGAAATATTTAAAAAACTCCGGAAAAGGTTTTGTTGAAAAGATTATCCGGAAAAAAATTGTCAAACTGAATGGGAAGAAAGCCGAGGCATCTTATAAACTACGAGAGGGAGATCTCCTGAATCTGTATTTATCGGATGAGACCCTGGAGAAATTTGCTGGCCACAGCGATCAGCCTGAAATAAATACAGAGAAGCATGACAATAGGCAGGAATTAGACATCGCTTATGAGGATGAAGAAATTCTGGCTGTCAATAAAGGAGCCAATGTCCTTACCCATGGGAGTGAGGACAGTGTCATTGATCGTGGGATCTTGTATCTTATGAAAACTAATGCCTATGACCCACGGAAGGAAATCACCTTTAAGCCAGCCTGCTGTAACCGGCTGGACAGAAATACCTCGGGGATCGTGATCATTGCCAAAAACAACAGGGCGCTGATAAAGATCAATGAGAAAATCCGAAGCAAGAACACGGATAAGTTCTACACAGCCCTCATAAAAGGAAAACTTGAGAAAGAAACCACCCTTAAAGGGTATATTACCAAAGATGCCTCTGCAAACAAGTCCAGGATCATTGACAGACCACAGGAAGGGTCAAAGGAAGTTATGACGGTAATCAAACCCCTCAAAAACTTTAAGGGTTATACCCTTGTAGAAATCCAGCTGATCACTGGCAGATCTCATCAGATCAGAGCTCATCTCAATTCCATAGATATGCCTATCGTGGGAGATATCAAATACGGGGATATGGAGATCAACAGGAAATTTAAAATGAAATACGGCCTAAATACCCAGTTTCTTCACAGCCATAGGATGGTCATGAACGATTATTTTGATGATGGCAGAAGCCTGGTAATCAATGCAAAGTTGCCTGGATATCTGGAAGGCATTATTAAGGATCTGGAAAAGGAGTGAAAGGATGCCATACTGGAACAGCAGGGGCTTAAGAGGGAGCACGCTGGAGGAATTTGTGAACCTTACAAACGAAGAATACCTGCGCTGCTCTTTAGCGGTCATACAAAAACTTCCCACCTCCATCAAGCCCATCAGGCTGGATAAGGAAAAGGGGACCATAAGCCTTGCCTATTTCGAGCAAAAGAGCACAGTGGATTATATGGGGAATATCCAGGGGATACCCGTATGTTTTGACGTAAAGGAGACTGCCAGGGAAAGCCTTCCGATTTCGAATATCCATCAGCATCAAATTACCTTCATGGAGAAATTCACCAGTCAAAAAGGTTTGGCCTTCCTGATCGTATACTTTACGAAAAAAGATAAGTATTTCCTGATTCCCTTTAAAGATCTTAAAAAGCATTGGGAAATAGCCCAAAAGGGCGGCAGAAAATCTATCCCCTGCAAAGAATGCTGCGAGCGTTATGAAATAAAACGTGAAGGAGTTTTTTTAGTTCACTACCTGAAGGCGGTCAATGCCTATTTGCAGGATAATAGCGATTAGCAATCTGGCATACTTAGGACTTGAAACTTATGACTTATTGGGTGGTTGGGTGACTGGGTGGTTAGGTGGTTGGCCAAAAGCAAAAGTGCAAAAGTGTTAATGGGTAGGGAACGCATTTCATGCGTTCCGCATTTAAGCATTTAACCATTTACGCGAAGAAGAACGGAGTTGAACAGATGAAAGAAGTTCTGATCTATACGGACGGGGGATGCAGGGGAAATGATTCATCCATCGATAACATAGGAGCAATAGGGATCGTTCTTATTTATCCTTCGAAAGATTTTATCAAGGAATATAAGGAAGCCTTCCGAAACACCACAAACAATAAGATGGAGCTTATGGCGGTGATCACCTCACTTAAGATGCTTAAGGAAAAGTGCAAGGTGGTCATCCATAGTGATTCAGCCTATGTCGTCAATGCATTTAACCAGGGATGGGTGAAAAGCTGGAAAAGTAAAAACTGGACCCGTGGAAAAAACGATGAGTTGAAAAACAAAGAACTATGGATAGAACTTGACCAGCTGGTGAGCAAGCATCAGGTCGTTTTCGAGAAAGTGAAAGGGCATGCCAGTAATAAATATAACAATCGCGCCGACGAACTGGTGAACGAAGCCATGGACAATATATGAATTTTAATTAACATATTTCCGCTGTAAATATGATATATAATAGTCAAAGTTTGGATATAAAATATGATAATAGAGGAGAGACGAAAATGAACAAACAGGAAATCAGAAAAAAGGTGCTGGCAGATCGAAAAATGTTTACTGAAAGTTATATCAAAGAGACCAGCAGCAAAATATTCCAGCAGATCAAAGGAATGAAGGAATATCAGGAAAGCAAGACCGTAATGATTTATGTGAGTTTTGAAAATGAAATCCATACCCATGATTTTATCCGGGAGATGATTTTGGACGGGAAAAAAGTAGTGACACCCATTTGCAGAAATAAGGATAAAACCCTGATTCTTGCTGAAACAAAGAGCTTTCCAGAGGGATTCAGAAAAACGAATTATGGGATCCTGGAAATCGAATCCCAAAATGCGGTGGAAGTCGATGTTAAAGAAATCGATGTGGTCATCACTCCAGGAGTCGCATTCAGTATCGAGGGAAAACGATTGGGTTACGGTGCAGGTTATTATGATAAGATGCTGGCTGGGAAGCGTGTGGACACTGTTACCATATGTCCTGTGTATAAAGAATTCATCCTGGAGGATATCCCGGTGGACGAGCATGACATTCCTGTGGATTATTTGGTGACAGACGAAAAAATAATTAAAGTTTGATATTTTTTTTGCAGTTCCTGTATATACAAGAATATACGCTTGTGATATAATTGTCGAAGAAAACGGTTACATTACGTTAATTTAATTAGGGGTGATTAAATGAACAGTATTTCTGAGAAAATTGTTGAAAACGTATGCTTGAAATACGAATATGATGATGTGAACCTTCTTCCGATTTTGCAGGAGCTGCAGGAAAAATCAAGCAGCCGCTATATCAGTGAAGAAGTAGCCAGGAATGTTGCAAAAAAACTGGACATTACAGAAAGCAGAGTTTATGATGTGGTGACCTATTTTTCAGCGTTATCGTCAGTACCAAGGGGAGAAGTGATCATACAGATCTGCGAGTCCACGACCTGCACAGTCAACAGCAATGTGGAACTAAAAAAATGGTTCGAAGAAGAACTAAATGTCAGTATGGGGGAAACCACTAAGGACAACAGATTTTCACTGATTTATACCCACTGCATCGGAGCCTGTGATATTTCGCCTGCCGTACGAGTGGATCATGATGTTTATGGCAACCTGACAAGAGAAAAGGTCAAGGAAATCATTGATTCAAGGAGGGTGAAAAGATGAACCAGGTACATTATATTACTGAGCTTTTTGAAAAATATGACGGCAGAAATATTGACGGGTACTTAAAAAACGGAGGGTTTGATTCCCTGAAGCTTCTTTTGAGCAACGGTATCGAAAAGACCGTGGGGGAAATTTCCGCATCAGGACTACAAGGGCGGGGAGGGGCAGCCTATCCCACAGGTAGAAAACTGAAACAGGCCAGAGAAGCCAAAGGCGAGCGGAAGTTCGTGGTATGCAACGCAGACGAAGGAGAACCGGGAACCTTTAAAGACCGGGAGCTTCTGAAAAGGAATATCTTTCAGGTCATAGAGGGAATGATCATTGCAGGGATATGCTCTGACGCCAAAGAAGGCATCATCTATGTCCGGGAAGAATACAAGAATCTTCATGACGATATCATCAAAGCGATCAATAAATGCTATGAAAAGAAATTCTTAGGGGTAAATCTTTTAAATTCAGGGGTTGACTTTGACCTTAAGCTCTTCAGCGGTGCGGGAGCTTACGTGTGCGGAGAAGGCTTCGCCATGTGTGAAAGCATGGAAGGAAAAAGCGGAAGGCCAAGGAGCAAGCCTCCCTATGTAAAACAGGAAGGCTTTTTAAACATGCCTACCCTGGTGATCAACACAGAAACCTTAAGCGCCATTGTAAGCATTATTAAAAAGGGAGCAGACAGTTTCAAAAGATACGGCACAGAAAAAAGCTCGGGTACCAAGCTTGTGAGCATTTCCGGGAGAGTCAATCAGCCGGGCGTCTATGAAGTACCCTTCGGTGTCACCGTAAGAGAACTGGTGGAACACTTTGGAGGCGGTATCAAAGACAACGCCAAGGGGAATTTCGTGCAGATCGGAGGAGCTTCAGGAGGAATCCTTCCTGAAAAACTCTGGGACACCAAATATACCTACGAAAACCTGGAAAGCAGAGGGATGAGCATAGGCTCAGGGGCTATTGTGGTAGCCGATGAAACAAATGACATCGTGAAATACCTCAAGGTGGTGCAGGAATTCTTCAGACATGAAAGCTGCGGAAAATGTACTCCCTGCAGGGAAGGCAACAGGCAGATGAAAGTCATTTTTGATAAAATGATCGATAAAACGGTGGCGGAGAAGGATTTCTACAGGCTGGATGTGGTCCTGAATATCATGAAAAACGCTTCTCTATGCGGCTCCGGAAAAACCGAGGTCGATCCATTTATCACCGCTAAGATGTATTTCCCTGAAGCCTTCACCATAAAAGAAGTGCGAATAGAATTTCCTGGAAATGATGAAGAGGAGGAGGCAGTATGATGAAGCAGGTAACTTTAAATATCGATAACAAATGGGTAACCGTACCCGAAGGAATAACAGTTCTTGAAGCGTCAAAAACCGCCGGGATCAATATCCCCACCCTCTGCTTTTTAAAGGAAATCAATGAAGTCGGCGCCTGCAGGATGTGCATGGTGGAAGCGGATGGCAAAGTACAGGCTTCCTGTGTATATCCCGTTGCCGATGGAATGGTGGTAAAAACCAACACCCCTAAAATTAGGGATATGCGGAAGGTCATTTTGGAATTGATTCTTGCCAACCACAACTCCAGCTGCACCATCTGTGTCCGAAACAACAGCTGCGAGCTTCAGGCCTTATCGAAAGATCTGAACATGACGGAGGAGCTTTTTGAAAGGGAATTCTCCCACAATATCGACGATCTGTCACCTTCCATCGTAAGGGATGATTCAAGATGCATCAACTGCGGAAGGTGCGCAAATATCTGCAATAATATCCAAAAGGTTGGAGTACTGGGTTTTGTTCATCGAAGCGACCGTACAAAGGTAGGCACCGTTTACGACAAGCCTCTGGCCGAACTGAGCTGCATCAACTGCGGACAGTGCATCGTCAACTGTCCGGTAGGCGCCCTGAGGGAAAAAGATAATACAGAAGCCGTCTGGGAAGCCTTGGCAGACAGCAAAAAATATGTTGTGGTCCAAACGGCTCCAGCGGTAAGAGCAGGCCTTGGGGAAGAATTCGGCTATGCCATGGGAACCAGCGTCACTGGTAAAATGGTTGCTGCCCTAAGAAGACTGGGCTTTGAAAAAGTATTCGATACGGATTTTGCAGCCGATGTGACCATCATGGAGGAAGGCACAGAACTTTTAAACCGGATCGGAAATGGTGGGATCCTTCCCATGATCACAAGCTGCTCTCCAGGCTGGATAAAATATTGCGAGCATAATTACCCGGAACTATTAGGAAACCTTTCCACCTGCAAGAGCCCACAGAACATGATGGGAGCCCTGCTGAAATCCCACTACGCAAGAATGGTTGGGGTAAAACCGGAGGATATGGTGGTGGTAAGCATCATGCCCTGCACCGCCAAAAAGTTTGAAGTTCAAAGAGACGAACTGGAGGTCGATGGACTGCGGGATGTGGATATCAGCATAACCACCCGGGAACTTGCCAGGATGATCAAGGAAGCCAGGATCGAATTCACGATGCTGGAAGATGAAGCCTTTGATCCTTATTATGGAGATTCCACCGGAGCGGCTGTCATTTTTGGAGCAACCGGAGGCGTCATGGAAGCTGCACTTCGAACCGTTGCGGATATCCTGACTAAACAAGACCTGCAAAGCATCGAGTATAACCAGGTCAGGGGAATCGAAGGCATCAAGGAAGCTTCAATCCAGGTGACTGAGGATCTGACCGTTAAGGTAGCGGTAGCCCATGGGGGAGCCAATATTAAAAAACTGATGAGCAGAATTAAAAATGGGGAAGCGGAGTATCACTTTGTGGAGATCATGGCCTGTCCCGGAGGTTGCGTAAACGGCGGGGGACAACCCATCGTAAGCGACAAAATCAAAATGGAAGTCGACGTGAGGACTGAACGTGCAAAGGCGCTTTATCAGGAAGACAGCCAGGTTCTGACCCTTCGAAAATCCCATGAGAATCCATCAGTAAAAAGGCTATATGAAGAGTTCCTGCAGGAACCCAACAGCCACAAGTCCCATAAACTTTTACATACGCACTATCAGGAACGGTAACGAAGATAGATATTGTTAATAATTTAACTTTAGTTTACAGCCGTGCGCATTCTATGATATAAAATAATAAGCTGGTATATACAAGTTGAAAAAAGAAGACTTCAGTGTAAACGTTAAGCAAAAGTAAATAACAGCATTTGATAATAAATTAATTAAGGGGGATTTTTATGGAAACCAAAAATTATCTGACTCCGGCAGAAATCATTACTGCCACAGTAGAAATTGGAATCAAAAAAGTAAAAATGAACTATTTGAATCAGTTCATCCTGGCAATACTGGCAGGAGCTTTTATCGCATTTGCTGCAGAAGGCTCGAATATGGCGGCATTCAACCTTTTTGCAAAACCGGAAACTTATGGACTGGGCAAAGTTCTTGCAGGTTCGATATTCGGCACAGGTCTTATGCTTGTCGTTGTCGCTGGGGGTGAACTTTTTACTGGGAACACTTTGATCATGGCAGGTGTTTTTTCAAGAAAAGTAAAAATTGAAAAAATGCTGGCAAACTGGACGATCGTTTATATCGGGAATTTCGTTGGATCCATCCTGATCGCCTATATGATGGTACAGTCCGGACTTTTCAACAGCGGTGCAAATGTCCTTGGGGGCGTTACTTTAAAGATTGCAGCATATAAGACAGGACTTGATTTCATGCCTGCATTTTATCTGGGAATCATGTGTAACTGGCTGGTTTGTCTTGCGGTATGGATGTCCTACGGAGCAAAGGATATAGTAGGAAAATTATTTGCCTGTTTCTTCCCGATATGGTTGTTCATCACTTCCGGATTTGAACACAGCGTAGCCAATATGTATTACATACCTGCAGGCATCATGGCAAAAGCCAATCCTGACTGGGTGGCAGCTTCAGGTTTGACACCTGATAAACTGGCGCACCTTAACTGGAATACTTTCTTTGTAAATAATCTGGTTCCTGTAACCCTGGGAAACATTGTCGGAGGAGGCATTTTTGTTGGAGTAATTTACTGGTTCGTTTATAAGAAAAATGTTCCTGCAGCAAAAGGTACTGACAACATCAAAAATATCAAATCAGCATAATCTATTATTACGCAAACAGCGTCTGAAACACGCCATCAACTTAAAAAGACTCCCAGCGAGTCTTTTTTGTTGATTGGTCTAGACTTCGTGATATAACATTGACAAAGAACATGAATAAATCATAAAATAAGAGATAATACATGTTTATGGAGGATCAACAATGAATGAAGTGCTTATCAAAGCAATTACAGAGCTAAATGAAGATAAAGTTATTAAAATGGTTAAGTCTTTATTGAAGGAGGGCGCTTCTTCTCAAGATATACTGGATATCCTTCAAGAAGGCATGGATAATGTAGGAAATCTGTATGAACAGAGCGAGTATTTCATCGCGGACCTGATCATGGCGGGTATCATATTCAGGGAAATCCTGAATCTGGATGAAATGAAATTCGATCACGACAGTCCCAAAAAGAAATTTGTGGGGAAAATCGTTCTTGGAACGGTAAAAGGTGATCTTCATGACATCGGTAAGGATATTTTTTCTGATATTGCGACTTCTGCCGGATTCTTGGTCTATGATTTGGGTGTGGATGTTCCCCCAGAGAAATTTGTTCAGAAAATCATTGAAACGGACGCAGACATTGTAGGAATGAGTGGTGTTTTATCCCTGGCGATCACAAGCATGAAGGAAACCATTGATGCCATCAGAAACGCCGGATTGAGGGATAAAGTGAAAATCATCGCAGGAGGAAACCACCTGACCAAGGACTCAGGAGCATATATAGGCGCTGATGAGACTACAAACAATGCAACCGCAGGACTGAAAATCTGCAAAAAATGGACAAAAAAGATTGATTAAGGAGACATTGCCATGGGATCACCGATATATTTGACGATTGTTGAAGATATGAAACAGAAAATTAATGCCGGTGAATTAAAGCCGGGCGACATGATAAAGTCAGAAAATACCTTATGTGATGATTACAACGTGAGCAGGATGACCGTCCGAAAGAGTCTGACGGTTCTGGCAAGTGAAGGCTATATTTATTCGGTGCCAGGTAAAGGAAACTTCGTCAATGAACCCAACCAGGACAAGTATATACTCTATTTTAACGAGATGAATTCCATCGAGAGCAGTATTGAAGAGACGGAACTTCTCGATGTCAACATTGTCAAACCAACCCTGGAGATCCTCTTTAATTTACAGATTCCAGAAAACAAAAGAGTGGTCGTTATCAGGAGGATCATGATCAACGATGGTGACCCTGTCGCCTACGACATAAAATACATTCCTTATTACAGGGGGATGCCAATTGTTGAGAAGGAAATCCATTATGCCACATTCCCTGAGATCGTAGCAAAAAAGAAATCCCTCTTTGCCATCAACAAAGAGCTTAAAATCAGAGTGCAAAGACCGGATGCCGAAATAAAGGCAGTGCTGAATATCGAAGACACCGATCCGGTGATGGCCATAGAGCAGAAGTTACTGGACGAAAACAGCAAACCGATCGGCTGGGGCGTAACCTATTTTATCGGCGACTTTTTTCATCTCCAGGCGGTATCATCATTTGTTGATAAATCAAATAACATTTACTGACATTAACCCCATAACTTTGTAAATATTCTTGTAAAAAAGTATGTTAATTTCAACAGGTTGTGATATAATACTTTTATAACATGTATATACAAGTAAGGGGCGGACTTATGAGCAATTTCATAATCGCATGCGAAATGCTGAAAGATGAAGTTTTAAAATCACAACAAAATACCGGCAACAAAGATCCTGTCAAATGGATGGACTCTATTCTCCATATGGATCCTGACAAACTTAGAGCTGATCTCCAAGATGTAATCGATGGCAGCACAGGCTACGATAACCTGCTGTTTGTTTATGGAAGCTGCGGAAATGGACTTGTAGGTCTGAAAGCGACTACGGCAAGACTCATCGTGCCAAAAACAGCTGACTGCATCACCATGCTTTTATATGGAAGGAATGATATCGACAGCATCAGAAAGGACACTTACTTTCTGACAAAAGGCTGGCTTGAAGGTGAAAAAAATCTTCGCAACGAATATCAGCACAGCGTAGATAAATATGGGGAAGAAAAAGCCAGACATATTTTTAAAGTCATGCTGAACCATTACCGATACCTGATGCTCATCGATTCAAGCGCATATGACATAGATGAATATATCAAGATTTCAGAGGAATTAGCTATCAAACTGGAGCTTGAATTTATGATAAAGACAGGGAACGTCACCATGATGGATAAGCTGCTTCAAGGCCAATGGGATGAGGATTTTTGCGTGGTGCCTAAGGGCGGCGAGCTTACCTTCAGCTCTTTTGGTACCAGCAGCTGCGATACCATATTAAATAAATTCTAAAAGATAATGCTCTCCGAGACAACTCGGAGAGCATTGCTTATTTGATCAGTCTGTCCAGGATGTCGGTGAGCTCCTGGATTTTTTCATCCTCGTTTCCTGTCTTAAAGGCTTCTGTAACACAGTGCTTGATGTGATTTCCAAGGATGTCTAAATTGGTTTTTTTCAGAAGTCCCTGTACAGCAATGAGCTGATTGGATATGTCGATGCAGTAACGGTCATCCTCGATCATTTTTATGATGCCGTCTATCTGGCCCCTGGCGGTCTTAAGGAGATTAAGCTGGTATGTACGATTATAAGCCATGTCGATCTCCCTTAAAGCAACTCGATTTTTGTAACTTCATAACCGGCATCTTCAACTTTTGCCTTAATGTCTGAGTCGCTGATGTCGCTGCCGCCTTTTACCACTGCAGATTTATCTTCCAAAGATACAGTGACCTCATCAAAACCAAGTTCTTTAAGTGCCTTTTCAACTCTTGCAGTGCAATGACCGCAGGTCATACCTTCAATATACAATTTTTTCATCATTTCTTTTCCTCCATTCGTTTCATTGCTTATTGTTGCGCTTTTATCAGGTGCTTTTGCCCCAGCAGGTAAAGGGGAAGGGCAGATGCTTGTTAAACTGCCTGTATCCAGTTTCAGTCCCTTCAGACGCAGCGCGTTTGTTACTACGCTGACGCTGCTCAAACTCATTGCGGCTGCTGCGAAAATGGGATCAAGCCTCAACCCAAAGGAATAGTAAAATACCCCTGCAGCGACGGGTATGCCGATAATATTGTAGAAAA
This sequence comes from Eubacteriaceae bacterium, assembly GCA_013335935.1. Taxonomy (GTDB): domain Bacteria; phylum Bacillota; class Clostridia; order Eubacteriales; family Alkalibacteraceae; genus JAAXUP01. Next base: position 10,908 of record JAAXUP010000049.1, read on the forward strand.
ACGCCCAGAACAGGTTTTGCTTGATGTTTCTTATTGTGCTTTTGCTGAGTTTTATTGCCTTTGATACATCCATGACATCATTTTTCATCAGGATAATATCCGCAGCTTCGATAGCAATATCACTTCCATTTCCGATGGCAATACTTGTATTGGCCTGTGCCAGGGCAGGTGCGTCATTTATGCCGTCGCCTACCATGATCACATTTTTATTTCTGCTCTGAAGTTCTTTAATTACCTGAGCCTTGTTTTCAGGAAAAACATCGGATATCACATTGGTGATCCCCAGTTTTTTTGCGATACCAAGAGCGGTCCGTTTATTATCGCCGGTAAGCATGATGACATCCAGAGACATGCTTTGAAGAAGACTTACCGCCTCACGGCTTCTTTCTTTCAAAGTATCTGCCACAGAGATGATTCCCACAAGTTTTTTGTTAAAGGAAATATAGAGGGGAGTCTTTCCTTGGTCAGAGAGAAGATCCGCGTCGTAACTGAAATCCTGGACGTTATTTTCGGTGATAAATACCTTATTGCCAATCAAGACATTGATTTGATTGACTACTGCTGTGATACCTTTCCCAGGGATAGCCTGGAATTCAGAGACATCGTAGAAGGCCAAAGATTTTTCCCTGGCTTTTCTGACAATAGCTTCGCTTAAAGGATGTTCTGAATTGGATTCTGCTGATGCGGCAATTTTTAAAAGTTCGTCTTCCGTAAAATTATCATCAAGCAGAATAATATCAGTAACATCCGGCTCGCCTTTTGTCAGGGTGCCTGTCTTGTCAAATACAATGGTGTCTGCTTTATGGGCTCCTTCCAGAGCTTCACCGGTTTTGATCAGGATCCCATTTTCTGCACCCTTACCTGTGCCGACCATGATGGCTGTAGGAGTGGCCAGACCCAGAGCACAAGGACATGAAATCACCAGCACTGCTATTGCGCTTGTAAGCGCAAATACGAAGTCCTGTCCTAAAGCGATCCAGACCACAAAAGTAACAGCTGAAATCAGGAGCACGGCAGGTACGAAGTAAAGGCTAATGCGGTCAGCCAGCCTGGCTATGGGAGCCTTACTGCTTTGGGCGGATTCCACAAGCTGAATGATCTGAGATAAGGTGGTATCCTCCCCGGTCCTTAAAACCTTGAACTTGAAGTAACCGTTTTTATTGAGACTTCCTCCAATTACCCGATCTCCTGAAGCTTTATCCACTGGGATACTTTCTCCCGTGAGCATCGATTCATCGACACTTGAGAAGCCTTCTGTGATATTTCCATCCGTTGGGATTTTCCAGCCTGGCTTAACGATCAGGATATCGTCTTTTCTCACCTCTTCGATGGAAATTTCCTGTTCAGTACCTTCAATAGGGTCAAACCTGAGGGCTGTCTGAGGCTGCAGTTCAATAAGTTTTTTAATTGCCTCAGAGGTCCTGCCTTTCGCTCTGGCTTCCAGATACTTTCCAAAGGTGATCAAAAGCAGGATGATGGCTGCGCTTTCAAAATAAAGATTGTGAGAAAACTCCATGATCATGTCATCCATACGATTGCCAAAACCATAGGCCATCATATATATGGTAAATATGCTGTAGATAAAGGCTGCAGACGTGCCAACTGCGATAAGGGAATCCATATTTGGCGTCCTTTTATAAAGCATTTTGAAGCCAATATTATAGATATCCCGGTTGATGATCAATACGGGTATCGTTAAAAGCAGCTGGGTAATCGCCAGAATCAGCAAATTGGTATGTCCTGATAAAAAACCGGGTATGGGAATGCCGATCATAGGTCCCATGGAGATATATAGCAGAGGCAGCGTAAAGGCAAGGGAATAGAGGACTCTCTTTCTCAGCTGTGATCCGTGGTCATTTTTCACACCCTCAGGTTTCTTGCCCAGACCTTGATTCTTTCCCACCAGTTTGTAGCCGGTGGATGCTACGGCTTTTTCCAAATCATTTTCCGTTAACTTATTTTCATCAAAGCGGATATTCATTTTTTCAGATGCGTAGCTGACACTGACATCTTCAACGCCATCGAGCTTTGCCAGATTTCGTTCTATGGCACTGGCGCATGCTGTACAGCTCATGCCTTCTATTTCATAAACTTTCTTTTCCATTGCAGGCAACTCCTCTCTCTTCGAACCACACCCCCCCCACACATGGGGTAGGTATACTTTTATCATAAACCTGATTTGGTATTATGTCAAGATTTGCCATGAAAATAATTATCTTTGCTGTTGTAAAAGTGCTATAATTTGTATAGAATATATTTTGAATATCAAAGTATTTGGAGTGGATAAAATGAGGGAAGTTAAGGCAATATTAAATAATACATTGGTTCTCCTTTTCAATCTTGTATTGAAATCGGAGGAAAAATTCATAAAAGAAGTGGGTTGCACAGATCTTTCTATCAATGAAATTCATGTGATAGATGCCATTGGAAAAAAAGAACATCCCACAATGGGTGAAGCGGCAGCAGAACTGAACATCACCCTTGGCACACTGACAACCTCCATAAACAACCTGGAAAGAAAAGGGTATGTGGACAGGGTCAGAAGCGAAAAAGACAGAAGAGTCGTATTTCTTAAACTTTCGGAAAAAGGAATTAAAATTTATTCACAACATGTGAAGTTTCATGATAATATGATCAATGAGATCGTTGAAAATCTTAGTGATAATGAAGAGAAGGCATTGGTAAAAGGGCTCAATAATTTGATCGATTATTTTGCTACTAACTTTGAGTGAGTGTGATGACATGGGAATACGAATTGTAACAGACAGCGCGAGTGATTTGAGCATTGACATTGAAAGGCAATATCATATAAAAATATTGCCTTTAACGGTGAATTTTAGTGACACAGAGTCGTATCAGGACAGATTTGAAATATCTCCGGAAGGGTTTTACAAAAAACTAGGAGAGGGAGATGTGACACCGTACACCTCCCAGGTTAATCCTAATGCTTTTGAAGAAGCCTTTATAGAAATTCTCAGCAAGGGGGACGATGTGCTTGGGATATTCTTATCACAGGACCTTAGCGGAACCTATAACTCAGCCGTTATTGCTAAGGAATCGCTTCCCCAGTATAAAGACCGGATTAACCTTATCGATTCCAGGTCTGTAAGTCTGGGCTTGTCGCTGCTGGTGTATAAAGCCGCACTTTATGTGTCGGCAGGAAACAGTATGCATAGTACCATCGCCTATATCGAGGGAATCAAAGAGAAGGTCGAATCAATCATTATCGTGGACACTCTGGAGTACCTGAAGAAAGGCGGGAGACTTACGGCAGGAGCCGCTTTTATAGGAGGTGTGCTTAATCTTAAACCGATCCTTGAAATTCGTGGTGGAAAGCTGGTTGCAAAAGACAAAGTGAGAGGCAGAAAAAAAGTGTTAAAATATATTGCAAGCTGGGTCGAGGAACATGACTTCGATTTTTCCAATAAAACCATTTATATGGTAAATGCCAATGAGAAGGAATATATGAACGAAGTGAAAACATTGCTTGTTGAGAAATATGGAGCAAATGATATTCTGGAATCTCAGGTCGGGGCAGTTGTGGGGTCCCATTCCGGACCGGGAGCCGTAGGATTTTGTTTTGTTAATGAATGAAAAGAAACTCCCTGATGGGAGTTTCTTTTTCATAACCGGAGGAATTCCAGAATATCCTGGTATACCTTCTTTCGGCCTGTTTCATTAAGCACCTCATGACGATAACCGTTATAGACCTTAAGGGTTGCATTGCCCTTTTCAAGAACCTTTGTAAGCCTTTTATAGAGTTTATTGGGAGCCTTTCCAAAATCTCCGGCGGGATCTTCGCTCCCTGAGATAATTAAGATTTTTTTCAAGGGATCGATTTTTGCGATGTTTGAAGGAAGGCTGCAGTACCGGATCCCTTCAGATAAATCTCTGAAAAAGCTGCCAGTGCACACGAATCCGCAGGCTGGATCAGAAATGTAATTTGATACGACCTCCTTGTCGTGACTAAGCCAGTCAAAAGGAGTTTCCGGATTGACTATGGACTTAGAATATTTGCCAAAGACCAGTTTGTCCATGAAAGCTGATGGTTTTTTACCACCCCCGAACAAGGTGATTGCACCGGATAAAATCGAAGCGGCTCGAAGGACCAGGGCAGGGGGAGCAGCAGGAGTTCCTGAAAGAACGACTTTTTCAAATCGGATATCATAAAATTTTATCAGGTAGCTTCTTAAAAGCAGTGAACCCATACTGTGTCCTAATAGAATCAAATTGTTGGAGGCAGCGTTCATAAAGATATGATCCACAAAGAATTTGATATCATTGACTACCCGCTGCCACCCGTCTGAATCAGCAAAGTAGCCTTCAATGCCGGACAAGTTGGCGCCATGTCCTCTAAAATCCATGGCATACACATCGTAGCCTTCTTTATTCAGGAAGGCTC
>JAAXUP010000233.1 GCA_013335935.1 Eubacteriaceae bacterium
CATTGAACGGATCCAGCACCTCGAATATCGTGAACCGAAACCTCACGAAAAAAGGCGTCCAGATCGAAATGACAAAAGCCCTTCGTGATAGTTTCTATACTTCCACTGGAAGCGCGAGCCTCACCCTTAGTAAATACTCCGCTGCCTTGAATAAAGCCATCAAAACTTATTACGTATCAAAAGGAATCGTTCAGTAAGCTCAAACAGGCTCTGGCTGTGATATAATTGAATCAAGGAAATAGGTTTTAGGAGGAGAATTAAGTGAAAAGAATTCTGATCGTTGTCCTGCTGATATTTGCTTCAATGATTTTTCCTTCATGTTCCCCGTCAGAAAATGAGCCGATAACTCTGGAGGCTGTAATGCTCAACTACCGGGCGGTTTGGACGGAGAATTATGAATACGACACGCCGGTCTTGATTGACAGCTTTACAAAATATGAAAAGTTTCTTGCAGATCACCCGGAGCAGACCCTCTCCGAAGAACCCCTGACCATGGAGTTTAATGAAACCTATTTCACAGACCATTGGGTTTACGCCTATGTAAAATCTGAACCCAGCGGATCGAATCAGCTTTCCGGGGAAAAGGCAGTGTTGGAAGGCAGCACCTTGAAGCTCACCATGGCTCATTTTGCCCCTGAAATCGGAACGGCCGATATGGCAGCCAGAGTATGTCTTTTCGGAATAAAGAATGATCTTTTGAAGGATGTTAAAACCGTTAAAGGGGAGATCCAGGAAAAAGAAAAATCAAATTATTGATCATAAGGACGGAGTTTGAATGTATTATGTTTATATGTTAAGGTGTGCCGATGACACCCTCTATACGGGAATAACCACAGACCTCAACAGGAGGCTGAAGGAACATAACAGCGGTGTCGGGTCAAAATATACCCGGGCAAGACTCCCAGTGGCTTTTGCCTATTTTGAGGAAGCCGCCGATAAATCGACAGCTTCCAAAAGAGAGTCAACCTTAAAAAAGCTGGTCAAACGTGACAAAGAACTGCTCTGCGCAGAGGAAAGAATAAAAAATACGGAGGATCAAATCGACTGATTTGATCCTCCTTTTCAATTTAAGCTTTTTTGTTGATGAAATGAACAGCCAGCTTATACCCGGCATCAAAAAAGATGCCTGAAGCTTCCCCGGACTTTTCCGTAAACCGGTTTTCCGGATGATGGGTTTTTACGGTGCTGTCATAAAGCACGTAGGGTACCGGGTCTGACGTATGGGTCCGTAAAGCGATGGGCGTCCGGTGGTCGGGAACGATAAGCATCCTGAAATCCTCAACCGCATCTTCCAGGGCTTTTTTGATGGGCCCTGCCACCTTCTGGTCGATAAGCTCCATGGATTTGATCTTCCCAGCCAGATCCCCCTGATGTCCGCATTCGTCAGGAGCTTCCAGGTGAATATACACAAAGTCGTCCCCGTCAAGGAGTGCTTTAATGGCGGCTTTGCCTTTACCTTCAAAGTTGGTATGAAGTGTGCCTGTGGCGCCCTCCACCTTAATAGGCTTGAGGCCTGCCAGTATGCCGATTCCATTGATCAGATCCACTGCAGAAATAACCGAGCCTTCAACACCAAACTTTTCCTTGAAGGAGTCAAGCTTTGGTTTTTTACCCTCCCCCCAGATCCAAATGGAATTGGCCGGGTTGAGGCCTTTTTTCATTCGCTCAAGATTGATGGGATGATTTTTCAGCAGTTCATAAGATTTTTTCATCATGCCCAGAAGGAAATCCCCGTGAGGTCCTTTGGGGAGATAGGCCGTGATTTTCTGTCCAAGGACATCATGAGGGGGAGTGAGATCAAAATCATAAGGTCCGTTCTCCCATAGGATCAGATGCCTGTAGCTCACTCCCGGGTAGTACTTGATAAATTCTGACTCAAGTTCTTTCCGGATATCCAGGATCAGCTGAGTGGATTCTTCCGTAGTGATGTCGCCTGCAGAATGATCCAGAATTGTTTTGTTTTCGTAGGGTTCATCCTCGGTAAGGGTGACCACGTTGCACCTAAAGGTAACGTCCGTTTCTTTAAGCTTGACTCCCATACTGGCGGCCTCCAAA
>JAAXUP010000234.1 GCA_013335935.1 Eubacteriaceae bacterium
AAATTGGTGAAGGGCGTATATCATCTTGAAACAGCAGGAGTTTTCATTTTGGATAATGCGTATCTTCCTGTACATATCCTCAAACATAAAAAGAAAACCAAAGTGATTCAAACCTGGCATGCCTGCTCCGCCTTCAAAAAATTTGGACTGAGCACTTTAGGACTTGAAGACGGCATAAAATCGGGGGAGAGGGATTTCATTCATAAAAACTACGACTATGCCATCACAACCTCACACCGGGTGATTGCCCCATATGCGGAAGCCTTCGGAATGGAACCTGAAAAGATCATACCCCTGGGGGTGCCTAGAACAGACTATTTCTTTGATGTGGCAGAAATGCAGAAGCAAAAAGATAAAATATACAGTAACTATCCCATGCTGAAGAATAAAAAGACGATTCTTTATGCGCCCACCTTCAGAGGGAGGGGAAAAGATAAATATACGGAATTTTCTTTGGATGCAGAAAAATTTCTGGATGCCCTGGAGGAAGAATATGTGCTGCTGATCAAGCCACACCCCCATGCCAAAATAAGAGATGCTGAGGGCATCATGGAAAGTAAAAAAGATCCTGAGAGAGGATCCAATGTTGTTGTTTTCCCGGGAGATTATCCTTTAAATGCGCTTTTTTGCGTGGCCGATCTCTTGATCACTGATTACTCCTCCGTCATATTCGAATTTGCCCTGCTTAATAAACCTATGGTGTTTTATCCTTATGATCTTCAGGAGTACACGGAAAGCAGTTCGTTTTATGTGGATTACACGAAATTCGTACCGGGACCCATTGCAATGACTCAGGCAGAGCTGACCACGGAAATCAACGAAAAAGCCTGGTTAAACTATGATATCCATAAATTTGCCCAAGAAAATTTCGATTCCCTGGACGGCCAAGCCTCCAGAAGGTTTGTGGAGAGGTTTTTGAAATAGGTGGTTGGGTGGCTAGGTGGTTAGGTGGTTGGCGAAAAACAAAAGTGCAAAAACGTTGAAATGTTTAAGTCGAAAATCGGCAGTAGGGGCGAACAGTGTTCGCCCGATAGCATTTAAGCTAATATAGAATGGAGAAATTAAAATGAAAGTTTCATGCATACTCTTATCCGCGGGTAAGGGGGAAAGAATGGGTTCAGAGATCCCTAAACAGTTTATTAAGTTTGACGGGGTTCCGGTTATCGTGCACACGCTGAGAGTATTGGACGACTGCAAAAGGCTGGACAATATCGTTATTGTAATGAATGAAGATTATTTGGAGTTTACCAAGTCGATTTTAAAGAATTATGAATTCAAAAAACCCATTAAGCTCATAAAAGGCGGAACAAAAAGACAGGAGTCCACCTATAACGGATTGATGTCCCTAAAAGATTTCAACCCGGATGTAGTGGTCATTCATGAAGCGGTCAGACCGTTTATTGAAGAAGAAATGATCGATGAAACTATCGATGAAGCCATGAAGCATGGAGCAGTAGATGTGGCAGTCAAAACGACGGATACCATGATCCAGGTAGTGGATGGTTTTATTACCGGAATGCCTGACAGGAATTTCCTGTATAATGGTTTAATGCCTCAGACGTTCAAATATGAGGTGATCGTAGACGCCCACAATAAGGCCATCGAAGATAATTTCGAAAACACCACGGATGACGTAAGACTTGTCCACAGACTGGGCTGGCCGGTAAAAGTGGTAGTTGGAAGCTATGACAACAAGAAGCTTACCACCAAAGAAGATATTGAGCTGTTCAAGAAGATCTATGCGGCAAGGAAGTTGAAAATCTGACAATTTAAAATTTACAGTTTACGATTTACAATGTTGGAGTATTTTAGAAATCTATTACTCAAAAAATCAAATTAAAGTAGAATTTCTAAAATAGTAGAATTAATAAAATTTAATGTCACCAAGTTTTTAGAAACATGATGCTGTTGATTACTCTACTTACGTTTCTAAAAAACAACAACAATTGTACACCGTACATTGTACATTGTACATTGAACTAAAAGGAAGGGAGTGAATGATTTGACAAAGATTACAACACAGGTGACACAGCTTGTGAGACCATATCAGTTT
>JAAXUP010000235.1:0-203 GCA_013335935.1 Eubacteriaceae bacterium
AAACAATAGAGATAAACAAAGAAACAGAACTAAACCTTTCTTACCTGCTGATTTCATTTCACGCCACCTTTTCTGCTTATTAATTTTTTCACACAACTTACCTGTTTATCGTAAGGCATCTTTTGATTAAAGTAAAACTTCTTTTTGTTCCTATATATACAACTAAAGGTTGTACTACTCTGCGTAATCCGGTATAATAGCAG
>JAAXUP010000235.1:213-2048 GCA_013335935.1 Eubacteriaceae bacterium
TGGGGGATGGCATTGAATATCAGGCATATAGAATTTTTCATGGAAATCTGTAAAGAAAAAAGCACCGCAAGGGCATCTAAAAATTTGCATATCTCCCAGCAGGGATTAAGCAAGGCCATCATCAACCTGGAGACTCAGCTTGACGTTACCTTGTTCAATCGTACAACCAACGGTTTAGAGTTAACAGAATATGGAAAACAGTTTTACAATCATGCTACCCACATCCTTAACGAATACCAGCTCATGGAGCAACAAATTCGTTTAATAAAAGACAATAAAAGAACATCCCTCCATGTGGGGTACGCCGAGGGCATTTTCTATATGCTTCCCAAAAATTTCATCAGCCAATTTATGCTGGACTATCCTGAGATCAATATTGTCTTCAGACGATATCCGGACAAAGATTGCGAAAACGCCGTGTTGTCAAAAGAGGTGGACATGGCCTTAACCACCGCTCCCCTGGAAAGGAAAGAGCTGAAATCCCTTCTTAACTGCAAGGCGAAGGTGTATGCGGTCATCAACCGAAACAGCCCGCTGGCTGCCAAAAAAAACCTTACGGTTTACGACCTGAAGAAGGAGCGCATTATCACACTAAACGAAGACACCAAATACTCCCACACACTGGACGCCCTGACCCGATACGGCATTGAACCGAAGTTATTCATCAACCCTTCCGAACTTGCCATTCAATTTGATCTTTGCAGCGCGAATATGGCGGTCGGGTTCTTTTCAGGCAATCCGGAGCATCTGCCTCCCAATTTGACGTTAAAGCCCATCGAAGAATTTGATGTTTCCGTGGAGTACAGCCTTGTCACTTTGAAGGAAACCCCCGTATCGGAAGCCATGGACTCTCTGACAGCAAGCATTCGCCAAAGAATTCAGGAAGGCTTAAACTGGAATTCGGAAGAATTATGATTTTCAGGCAACATTAGAAAAGCACTGTAGGAAATGAGTGTTCATTTCCTGCAGTGCTAATTTTTACTTGATTACGCTTTTACCCATGAGGTATTTGTCCACTTCTCTGGCAGCAAGCTTACCTTCCTGGAGGGCCCAAACGATAAGGCTTTGGCCTCTTCGCATGTCTCCTGCGGTGAATACCTTCTCCACATTCGTTTCGAAAACCTCGTACTCCGCCTTCACATTGCTTCTGAAATCTCGTTCCAGCGCCAGCTCAGCCGGGATGGTATCCTCCGGTCCGATGAAGCCCATGGCCAAAAGCACGATGTCCGCTTTCCAAATCTTTTCGCTTCCGGGAACTTCCTGTGGCACAAATCTTCCTGCAGCGTCTTTTCCCCAGGTGATTTCCACTGTGTGAACTTCCTTGACTTCTCCCTTTTCATTTCCAACGATTTTTTTCGTGGAAATCAGGTAATTTCTTGGATCCGCTCCGTAAAGGCTGATGGCCTCTTCCTGGCCGTAGTCAACTTTGACCTTCTTTGGCCACTCTGGCCAAGGGTTGGACTCCTCTATCCTCTTCTTAGGCGGTTCAGGCAGGATCTCGAACTGGTACACGCTTTTACAGCCGTGCCTGATGGAGGTCCCCACACAGTCGGTACCAGTGTCGCCACCGCCGATGATGATCACATTTTTGCCTTTTGCGCTGATGTAGTTGCCATCCGCCAGATTGGAATCCAAGAGGCTTTTGGTGTTGGCCTTCAGGAAGTCTACTGCAAAGTGTACCCCCTTCAGCTCTTTTCCTTCCACATCCAGTCCACGGCCTTTGGTTGCTCCCGCGCATAAAACCACTGCGTCAAAGGTATCAACCAGTTCCTGTGCCTTGATATCTTTTCCGACTTCTGTATTGAAGACAAATTTGATTCCTGACGCCTTCATAA
>JAAXUP010000050.1 GCA_013335935.1 Eubacteriaceae bacterium
GTTCAGTACTGTTGTGATTGCTGCTGTTAATGTTGTCTTGCCGTGGTCAACGTGACCAATTGTTCCAATATTTACGTGAGTTTTATTTCTCTGAAATTTTGCTTTACCCATTTTTCTTTTCCTCCTTTAGTTTAATTTTTTTTGCCTTCAATTATTTTTTCTGATACACTCTTTGGCACTTCTTCATAATGAGAGAATTCGTATGAGTATACTCCTCTTCCCTGAGTTCTGCTTCGAAGGTCGGTAGCATATCCAAACATTTCAGATAACGGAACGAATCCCCTGATTACCTGAGCGCCTGATCTTGGCTCCATTCCTTCAATACGACCTCTTCTTGAGTTAAGGTCTCCGATAACGTCTCCCATGTAATCTTCTGGAACAGTGATTTCAATTTTGAAAATCGGCTCCAATATTACTGGTCGCGCTTTTCGGCAGCCATCTTTAAACGCCATAGATCCGGCGATTTTAAATGCCATTTCTGAGGAGTCAACCTCATGGTATGAACCATCAACCAATGTTACCTTGAAGTCAAGAACCGGATATCCTGCTAGAACACCGTTTTCCATTGCTTCTCTGATACCCTGATCAACTGGCGCGATATATTCTTTAGGGATTGATCCCCCAACAACCTTGTTGACGAATTCATAACCTTTACCAGCCTCCTGTGGTTCAAGTTCGATCCAAACGTGTCCGAATTGTCCTCTACCACCTGACTGTCTTGCAAACTTGCCTTCAACCCGAACTTTATCTCTGATGGTTTCTCGGTAAGCAACCTGCGGTTTTCCAACATTCGCTTCTACCTTGAATTCTCTGAGCATTCTGTCAACGATAATATCCAGGTGAAGCTCACCCATTCCGGATATGATCGTCTGTCCTGTTTCAGCATCTGTAAAAGTTCTGAAAGTAGGATCTTCTTCAGCAAGTTTGGAAAGGGCTACACCCATTTTTTCCTGTCCTGCTTTGGTTTTCGGTTCAATAGCTACTGATATAACTGGCTCAGGGAATACCATAGATTCCAGTATAATCGGAGCGCTGTCAATACATAAGGTATCCCCAGTCGTCGTATCTTTAAATCCTACGGCAGCTGCGATATCTCCTGTGTATACTTTCTCGATTTCCTGTCTGTGGTTGGCATGCATCTGAAGAATCCTGCCTACCCTTTCTTTTTTACCCTTAGTTGAATTATACACATAAGAACCTGAATTCATAACGCCTGAATATACTCGGAAAAACGTCAGTTTTCCAACGAATGGGTCAGTCATTATTTTAAAGGCAAGAGCTGAAAAAGGTTCTTCATCGCTTGCTGGTCTGTCATCCTCTTCACCTGTTTTCGGATTGATTCCTTTGATTGCAGGGATATCAAGAGGTGAAGGCATGTAAGCCACAACCGCATCCAGCATAGGCTGAACGCCTTTGTTTTTGTATGATGATCCGCAAAGTACTGGAATCATCGTTACCGCTACAGTCGCTTTTCGGATACCTTTGATAATTTCATCTTTAGTAAGCTCTTCCCCTTCGAGATATTTCATCATCAGCTCTTCATCCGTATCAGAGATCGCTTCTACAAGTTTTTCTCTGTACTCAACGGCCAATTCTTTCATATCTTCTGGAATTTCTACAACTTCAACGATTTTACCTTCGTCATCTTTGTATATGATTGCTTTCATTTCTACAAGGTCAATTATGCCTGCAAAATGATCTTCTTTTCCAATAGGAAGCTGAATAGGCACAGCATTCGCTTTAAGCCTGTCCTTCATCATATCTATTACATTAAAGAAATCCGCACCAAGAATATCCATTTTGTTAATGTATGCCATTCTTGGAACCTCGTATTTATCTGCTTGACGCCATACTGTTTCTGATTGAGGCTCAACTCCACCTTTTGCACAGAATACTGCAACTGCTCCATCTAGAACACGTAGGGATCTTTCTACTTCAACAGTAAAATCAACGTGCCCTGGCGTATCAATTATATTTATCCTGTGTTTATTCCATTGACAAGTAGTAGCGGCAGAGGTAATGGTGATACCTCTTTCCTGCTCCTGCTCCATCCAGTCCATCGTTGCTGCTCCTTCATGAACTTCACCGATTTTATGGGTAACTCCGGAATAAAACAATATTCTCTCTGTAGTGGTGGTTTTGCCTGCATCAATATGTGCCATAATACCAATATTTCTAGTCATTGCTAAACTAAACTCTCTTGACACAGTCTCCATCCTTTCTTGCAAGAAACATAAAAATGTTTCTTATTACCATCTATAATGTGCAAAAGCTTTATTCGCTTCAGCCATTTTATGAGTATCTTCTTTTTTCTTTACAGCTGATCCTGTACTGCTTATTGCATCCAGTAATTCCGCTGACAGTCTGCCCTGCATTGTTTTCTCATTTCTTGCTCTTGAGTACTTTACAAGCCATCTTAATCCTAATGCTTGTCTTCGGTCAGGTCTGATTTCGATTGGAACCTGATAGGTAGCTCCACCTACTCTTCTTGCCTTAACTTCCAGAACTGGCATAATATTGTTCAATGCTTCTTCAAATATTTCCAAAGCGTCTCTGCCTGTCTTTTCTGCGACAGTTTCAAACGCTCCGTATACTATTCTCTGAGCAACACCTTTTTTGCCATCTTCCATGATGTTGTTAACTAATTTTGTAACCAAAACACTGTTATACAGCGGATCTGGCAATACCTCTCTTTTTGGTACTGATCCTTTTCTTGGCACTTTGCTTCCCTCCTTAATAAGAATTATTCATCGGTACTCGACTTTTAAGTGCGCCGTTGTGCGATATATATTGTACTAATTGCAAAGTTCTTTGCAATCACTAATATTCATCACATTACTTTTTCTTTGCAGCTACTGCAACTGCTTTTTTGGCACCATATTTGGATCGAGCTTGTTTTCTGTTCTGTACTCCAGATGTATCTAAAGCTCCCCTGATGATTCTGTATCTGACCCCAGGTAAATCTTTGATTTTTCCGCCTTTGATCAAAACGACGCTATGCTCCTGCAGGTTATGTCCGATTCCCGGAATATAAGCAGTTACTTCAGTTCCGTTTGTAAGTCTGACTCTGGCAATTTTTCTAAGAGCAGAGTTAGGTTTTTTAGGCGTAGTAGTTCTTACAGCTGTACAGACTCCTCTTTTTTGAGGGTTGCTTTTTAATGCTGGAGAGTTAGATTTAGTAACTACTTTCTCTCTTCCCTTTTTTACAAGCTGATTAATAGTTGGCATTCAGTCTTGCACCTCCTTTAATTTCTTTATTTATATTAAGGCATAGCCTTATATACGCGAATCTGTCCTCATCTACGAAAAACTTCCCCCTCTTTTGACAGAGGGGGCGTAAATAGCATTTTATTATTTTGTCAGCGCGGCACTGGCAGTTTTCCTGCTGATGCCACAAGCTTTCCCAAGTTCTTCCATACTATCTACATAAAATATTTCAACATTATATTCTTTACTGGCTGATTCCACATCATCGGATATATGTTTATCTACATCCCTTGCCAAATAAACTAATTTGGCGTTCTTTTCCTTAATCGTTTTTAAGGTCTGCTTAGTCCCAATTACTACATTGCCCACCTTAATCAGATCAAGCATGATGAATCCTCCTCTTTTAGTTCACTTCACATACGCTAATAGATTCTATCACTAGCTGGGTTAAGTGTCAACAGTTTCCTTTTATAGATCATCAATGATGACGTCAAGAACATCATCTTCAACAATTTTATCTTCTGATATATTTTTCTGCGGCAATTCATCATCCTCGAGATCTACTTCCCGATAGATCTTCACTCCGGTACCTGCAGGAATAAGTTTTCCAATGATTACATTTTCCTTCAGTCCGATCAGCGAGTCTACTTTGCCTTTAATGGCTGCATCCGTAAGAACTCTTGTAGTTTCCTGGAACGATGCTGCTGAAAGGAATGATTCAGTTGCCAGAGATGCTTTCGTAATACCAAGAAGTACTCTTGAGGCCGCTGCCGGTTCTTTTCCTTCTGCCATTACTCTTGCATTTTCTTCTTCGAAAGCAAAAATGTCGATGAGGCCTCCCGGAAGAAGACTGGTATCTCCTGCATCTTCGATTTTTACTTTCCTGAGCATTTGCCTTACGATCGTCTCAATGTGCTTGTCATTGATATGTACACCCTGCATTCTGTATACTTTCTGAACCTCCTGCAGAAGGTACTTCTGAACACCGTGAATTCCCTTAATGCTTAATATGTCATTAGGATTAATTGAACCATCCGTGATTTCGTCTCCGGCTTCGATGACTTCTCCATCGGAAACTCTCAGTCTGGAACCATAAGGGATCAGGTATACCTTCTCTTCCTCAGCTCCCATAACAGCTACTTCTTTTTTCTTCTTGCTTTCCCTGACCTGCACTTTACCGTCGATCTCGGAAATTATGGCAAGACCTTTTGGTTTCCTGGCTTCGAAAAGTTCCTCGACCCTTGGAAGACCCTGGGTAATGTCATCTGCTGTCGCGACTCCTCCAGTATGGAAAGTACGCATTGTAAGCTGTGTTCCTGGTTCTCCAATCGACTGGGCAGCAATGATACCTACTGCTTCTCCAATTTTAACTGGATTCCATGTTGTAAGGTCAACTCCGTAGCATTTTGTACATACTCCTACCTTTGACTGGCAGTTTGTAACTGACCTGATGTTGATTTCTTTGAACCCGAGATTGTGAATGTCTTCCGACATTTTCTGGCTTATGATTTCATTCTTTGCAACAAGAACTTCACCAGTCTCAGGGTGTATGATATCTTCGAAGGCATATCGTCCAGCAATTCTGTCTTTCATGCTTTCGATTATTTCGCCGTTGTCGTCAATATCTTTTGCAAGATATCCCCGAGTTGCTCCGCAATCATCTTCTTTTACAATTACATCCTGGCTAACGTCAACCAGCCTTCTTGTCAGGTAACCGGAATCCGCTGTTCGAAGTGCTGTATCCGCAAGACCTTTTCTGGCACCATGCGTGGAGATAAAGAACTCAAGAACATTAAGTCCCTCCCTGAAGTTAGATCTGATTGGGAGTTCAATGATTTTTCCAGACGGGCTGGCCATAAGACCCCTCATGCCCGCAAGCTGTCTGATCTGGTTTTTACTTCCCCTTGCTCCTGAATTCGCCATCATGTTGATAGGATTCAATGGATCAAGGTTATTCATCAACGCGTCAGTAACCTTGTCTGTGGTTCTGTTCCAAATTTCAATAACTTTTTCATATCGCTCTTCTTCAGAGATAAGACCTCTTCTGAAAAGTTTCAGAATTTTATCGACTTCAGCATCCGCTTCAAGAAGAAGTGCCGGTTTTTCCTTAGGTACTTCCATGTCGCTGACACCTACTGTGATCGCACCGATTGTCGAATAGTGGAAACCCATTCTTTTTATATTGTCCAGCGCTACTGATGTCTCTGTAGGACCATGCTTCATGAAACACTTTTGTACGATATTCGACAGGGTCTTTTTATCAACGACCGCATCCACTTCAAGCATAAACATATCATCAATTGTTTCTCGTCTTACGAGTCCAAGATCCTGTGGTATGATTTCGTTGAATAGAAATCTTCCCACGGTTCCTTCAATGATTCTTGAATGTTTTTCACCATCAATTTCTTTTATTAATCGTACTTTTATTCTGCTGTGAAGTGTTACGACTTTATTATTGTAAGCCATCTCCATCTCGTTAAGGTCAGTAAATATCTTGCCCTCACCTTTTGCGCCTTTAACTTCAGTCGTCAAATAGTAAGAACCTAAAATCATATCCTGTGTAGGAGCCACAACCGGGCTTCCATCCTGAGGCTTTAGAATGTTGTTTGATGCCAGCATTAAGAATCTTGCTTCTGCCTGGGCCTCAACAGAAAGGGGAACGTGGACTGCCATCTGGTCGCCGTCAAAGTCGGCATTGTATGCTGTACAAACAAGAGGGTGAAGCTTGATAGCTCGTCCTTCAACAAGTACCGGTTCAAATGCCTGGATTCCAAGTCTGTGAAGTGTGGGTGCCCTGTTCAAAAGGACTGGATGTTCCTTGATGACTTCTTCTAAAACATCCCAAACTTCAGGTCTTAATCTTTCAACCATTCTTTTTGCGCTTTTTATATTTTGTGCATGTTTATTCTGAACAAGTTCTCTCATAACAAATGGCTTGAAAAGCTCAATTGCCATTTCTTTTGGAAGACCGCATTGGTACATTTTCAATTCAGGTCCAACTACAATTACCGATCTTCCTGAATAATCTACCCTTTTTCCTAGAAGGTTCTGGCGGAATCGACCCTGCTTACCCTTAAGCATATCGCTTAGTGATTTTAATGGCCTGTTGCCAGGTCCTGTTACCGGTCTTCCTCTTCTGCCGTTGTCGATCAATGCATCGACAGCTTCCTGAAGCATTCTTTTCTCGTTTTGAACGATGATATCAGGCGCGTCAAGATCAAGAAGTCTTTTCAGCCTGTTATTTCTGTTGATCACTCTTCGATACAGGTCATTTAGATCCGAGGTAGCGAACCTGCCTCCGTCTAATTGAACCATTGGTCTTAACTCTGGCGGAATGACAGGAATGGCTTCAAGTACCATCCATTCAGGTTTATTCTCAGAAACTCTGAAAGCTTCAACAGCCTCGAGTCTTCTTACAGTTCTTATTTTTTTCTGTCCGGTAGAATTCTTCAGATCTTCTCTGAGCATTTTGGACTCTTTTTCAAGATCTACATCCTTCAGCAGTTTCTGAACGGCTTCTGCTCCGATGGATGCTTTAAATTCATTACCGTATTTTTCTTTATATTCTCTGTACTCCCTTTCCGTTAACAGCTGCTTCGCTGAAAGGGGGGTGTTTCCAGGATCTGTTATGACATAAGATGCAAAATATATGATTTTTTCAAGCGACCTTGGAGACATTTCCAATACGAGACCCATTCTGCTGGGTATTCCTTTGAAATACCAGATATGGGATACAGGGGCAGCAAGCTCGATATGCCCCATTCGCTCTCTTCTTACTTTTGAGCGGGTTACTTCAACCCCGCAGTTTTCACAAACAATGCCTTTATATCTGACTCTTTTATATTTTCCGCAGTGGCATTCCCAGTCTTTTGTAGGTCCGAAAATCTTTTCGCAGAAGAGACCTTCTTTTTCAGGTTTAAGCGTTCGGTAATTAATGGTTTCAGGCTTTTTTACCTCGCCTCTGGACCATTCTCTTATTTTTTCTGGGGAAGCCAAACCTATTTTTATTGATTTAAAATCAAAGAATTCGTTCAAGGAGCTTCTCTCCCTTCTTATTTAAATTGGTTTTTAACATTGGATTTGATTTATCACTCATCAAAATCTTCGAAGTCGTCCATAAATCCATCAACATCAAGATCATCTATTGTATCTTCATCTTCTTCTATGAAACCATCCAGGTCTTCTTCCGAATCTCTGCTCAACATGTCAACTCCGAAGTTGTCATATACGTCGATCATTTCCGTGGTATCTTCCTCGATTTCCAATATATCTTCATTTTCACTTAGTACTGAAACATCAAGTGACAGACTTTGGAGCTCTTTAATAAGTACCTTAAAGGATTCTGGAACTCCTGGTGTTGGGATATTCTCCCCTTTAACGATGGCTTCGTAGGCTTTTACTCTTCCCACAACATCATCCGATTTAACGGTAAGGATTTCCTGGAGTGTATGTGCAGCACCGTAAGCTTCCAGCGCCCAAACCTCCATCTCACCGAATCTCTGACCGCCGAACTGGGCTTTTCCTCCAAGGGGCTGTTGTGTTACCAGGGAGTATGGTCCTGTGCTTCTTGCATGCATCTTGTCATCTACAAGGTGATGTAGTTTAAGCATGTACATGTATCCTACTGTTACTTCATTGTCAAACGGTTCTCCTGTCCTTCCGTCAAGAAGTACAGTCTTTCCATTTCTCTGGTATCCCGCATCTTCCAGGATATCCATGATATTTTCTTCACTGGCCCCATCAAATACAGGAGTTGCTACCTTCCAGCCAAGTTTTTTAGCAGCTAATCCAAGATGGACCTCTAAAACCTGTCCGATATTCATTCGGGAAGGTACCGCCAGAGGATTAAGAACGATCTCGATAGGCGTTCCATCCGGCATGAATGGCATGTCTTCCTCAGGAAGGATCCTGGAAATTACACCCTTGTTACCGTGTCTTCCTGCCATTTTATCTCCAACAGATATCTTTCGCTTGCTGGCAATATATACTCTTACCAGCTGATTGACACCCGGCTTAAGATCTTCGTCCTTATTTTCTCTTGAGAATACTTTTACGTCAACAATGATTCCTGATTCTCCATGAGGCACCCTAAGTGAGGTATCTCTGACTTCTCTGGCTTTTTCTCCGAAAATCGCTCTTAGAAGTTTCTCCTCGGCGGTAAGTTCGGTTTCTCCTTTTGGAGTAACTTTTCCTACAAGAATATCCTCTGAGTTGACCTCAGCTCCGATTCTGATAATTCCCCGCTCGTCAAGATTTTTAAGGGCGTCATCCCCTACATTCGGGATATCCCGGGTAATTTCTTCAGGTCCGAGTTTAGTTTCTCGCGCCTCAGCTTCGTATTCTTCTATATGGATTGACGTGAACACGTCTTCCTTAACCAATTTTTCACTAAGCAGGATGGCATCCTCGTAGTTATAGCCTTCCCATGTCATAAAGGCAATAAGGATATTTCTTCCAATTGCAATTTCTCCCTGATCGGTAGACGGTCCGTCTGCAAGAATTTGGCTTTTAGAAACCCTTTCCCCTGCTTCTACGATCGGTCTTTGGTTAATGCAAGTACCCTGATTTGACCTTTTGAATTTAAGGAGTGAATATCTGTCCTTGATCTGGTCATCTCTTTTAACAATGATCTCCGTCGATGTAACTTTTTCAACGACTCCAGGATTTTCCGCCAGCAAGCAAGCTCCTGAGTCCTTCGCAGCTGTATGTTCAATACCTGTTCCTATAATAGGTGCTTCCGGTTTCAGAAGCGGCACTGCCTGACGCTGCATGTTTGAACCCATCAGGGCTCTATTGGCATCATCATTTTCAAGGAATGGAATCATCGATGTGGCTACAGAAACGATCTGTTTTGGAGAAATATCCATGAAATCGACCCGATCAGGAGATACGGTTACGAAATCTCTTTTTAGTCCGGCTCTTCCAGTAACTTTTTCCCTTGTAAATCTTTTACTCTCGTCAAGAGGTTCATTAGCCTGAGCAATGGTATATTTACCTTCCTCATCCGCTGTAAGGTATACGATCTCCTCGCTGACGATCCCGTCAGTTACTCGCCTGTATGGTGCCTCAATAAATCCATATCCATTGACTCTTGCGTAGGTACTAAGGGAACCGATCAAACCGATGTTTGGTCCCTCAGGAGTTTCGATTGGGCACATCCTTCCGTAATGGGAATGATGAACGTCTCGTACTTCAAAGCCGGCTCTCTCTCTGCTCAAACCACCTGGTCCAAGGGCTGAAAGCCTTCTCTTATGAGTTAGTTCAGCAAGAGGATTGGTCTGGTCCATGAACTGTGAAAGCTGGGAACTGCCAAAAAATTCTTTAACCGATGCGTTTACCGGCCTTATGTTGATAAGCCCTTGTGGTGTGACAACTTCACTTCCCTGGATCGTCATTCTTTCTTTTACTACTCTTTCCATTCTTGAAAGACCGATCCTGAATTGGTTCTGAAGAAGCTCACCAACAGATCTCAGTCTCCTGTTTCCTAAATGGTCTATATCATCTACTGTTCCTATGTTGTAGTTAAGGCCCAAATTATAGTTGACGGACGCAAAAATGTCCTGAATCAATATGTGCTTAGGAATAAGCTCATCAATCCTTCTTTCAAATTCATCTTTCTTTTCTTCCAAAGATTTATCTGAACCAAGAATTTCTTTTAGCACAAAATAATTGACTTTTTCATCGATTTTTTCTGTATCATAATCAAACGGAATGTCTTGTTGTGAAATATCCACAAATCCGTTTCCTATTACAGTTACATCTCTTTCATCATGCAAAACAACAACACTGTTGATTCCAGCATTCTGAATTTTCCATGCTGTTTCCTCTTCCACGACGGTGTTGGCTTCGCATAGGAGCTCCCCTGTCAGTGGATGAAACTGATCATCTCTTAATTTTTTTCCTGTGATCCTTGCAGCAATCGCAAGCTTTTTATTAAACTTGTATCTTCCGACTTTAGCCAGGTCATATCTTCTGGGATCAAAGAACATGCTGTTCAATAGTGAATCCGCGCTGTCCACAGTAGGTGGCTCGCCTGGTCTTAATCTTTTGTAAACCTCGATCAGACCTTCTTCTCTTTTTTCAGTCGCATCTTTTTCAAGTGTAGCCAAAAGTCTTGGATCTTCACCGAAAAGTTCCAGGATCTGCGCTCTGCTTCCCAAACCAAAAGCTTTAAGAAGAACGGTAATCGGAAGTTTCCTTGTTCTGTCTACTCTTACATATACGATGTCGTTTGAGTCAGTTTCATACTCAAGCCACGCTCCCCTGTTAGGAATAACCTGGGAAGAATACAATTTTTTACCTGTCTTGTCAATTTCCTCTGAATGGTATGTGCCCGGCGATCTTACCAACTGGCTTACAATTACCCTTTCAGCTCCGTTAATAACAAATGTCCCGTTATCTGTCATCACAGGGAAATCTGCCATAAATACGCTCTGCTCTTTTACTTCTGCTGTTTCTTTGTTGATCAGTCTGACTTTAACCTTTAAAGATGTTGCATAAGTGGCGTCTCTTTCCTTACACTCTGCTACGCTGTACTTGGTTTCGCCGTCTAAATTGTAGTCGACAAATTCAAGTATGAGATTCCCAGTATAATCAATGATTGGAGATATGTCTGCAAATACTTCCTTAAGACCTTTATCGAGAAACCATCTGTATGAATTCTTCTGGACTTCGATAAGGTTAGGAATTTCGAGCACTTCATTGATTTTTGAAAAGCTCATTCTTGTGTTCTTGCCTGCTTTTACAGGATGCACCATCCTAAATTCACCCCTCGCTTATAAAGTAAAATAGCCAAAAGCTTAAGTAATTTTTATTTATTTAATTTACTCGCTTTTGGTTAGTCATTAAGTTTGTTTATTTTTTATGTCAAAACAATGGTTTTTCCCACTGTTATTATTTGAAAAATTCTTTTGATGCAATGTTTAATGCTATCACACAGTGTTCCGATTGTCAATGCGTTTTGTGATTTTTGTTGAAATTTCTTCTTAGTATTTTCATTGAACCAGAGCAACAAAAAAGGCGGGGTTTAACCCGCCTGATTAATTTCAAGAATATTCGTTTGATCCAAATGTTTCAAACTCATAGCTCGATGCAAGCTTAGCTCTCTTGCAGAGTTTAATTATTTTACTTCTACTTTTCCGCCAACTTCTTCGATCTTAGCTTTTATGTCAGCAGCTTCGTCTTTGCTTGCAGCTTCTTTAACAGTTTTTGGTGCGTTGTCTACTAAATCTTTAGCTTCTTTTAATCCAAGTCCTGTAAGTTCTCTTACAACTTTGATTACTTTGATTTTCTGATCTCCTGCTGAAGTAAGGATTACGTCAAATTCAGTTTGCTCTTCTGCTTCTTCAGCTGCTGCTGCAACTGGAGCTGCTGCTGCTGCTGCTGGAGCTGCTGCGCTAACACCGAATTCTTCTTCTAATGCTTTTACCAATTCTGATAATTCCAGTACTGTCATATTTTTTACTTCTTCGATTAATTGAATTACTTTTTCACTTGCCATTTTTATATACCTCCGTTTTATCTTCTAAATTATTTTTTATTTTTTATTAAGCTGTTGCTTCTTTTTGTTCCTTAACTTGACTTAGCACTCTTGCAAGACCACTAAGGTTAGCCTGAAGGACTCCAACAAATCCTGCGATAGGAGCATTGAATCCGCCAAGTACCTGCGCGATGAGAACTTCTTTTGGAGGAAGTTCCGCAAGATCTCTGACTCCTTGTTCGTTAATAGCTTTACCGCCTACCATACCGCCTTTGATTTCCATAGCTTTATGTTTCTTAGCAAACTCAGTAACGATTTTAGCTGCTGCTACTGGATCTTCGTTGCTGAAAGCTACAGCAGTCGGTCCGAATAAGTACTCAAGCATACCATCGTTGCCAGTTTCTTTAGCTGCGAATCTCATCATGGTATTTTTGTAGACTTTATAATCTACAGAAACTTTTCTTGCTATGCTTCGGAATTCTGTTACTTCTTCAACATTAAGTCCTCTGTAATCAACAAGTATTGCACTTTGAGCATTTTGAAGTTTTTCAGTAATCTCTTTTACTACTACTTCTTTTACACCTTTATTTGGCACTCTTATTACACCTCCTTATATCTGGGCTCATACCTACGAAAGTCTCAGATCAAAAACAAAAACTCTCTTTACATACCGAGGCATACAAAGAGAGTATAAAATCATACTTTAATGTAAAACCTCGATAGGGTATTAAGCATTAGCACCTATTGTCTTCGGTTAAATCTTTATTTTAAATCACATGAATTATATCATCACGCGATAAGCTTGTCAAGACTATTATATCTTAGCTGGATTTAATTTTACTCCAGGTCCCATGGTGCTGCTTATCGTTACGCTTCTGAAATACGTTCCTTTAGATGCCGAAGGTTTTGCTTTCTTGATTGCATCAAGTAAAACATTCAGATTCTCAACCAGTTTCTCTGCTTCAAAGGAAGCTTTTCCAACAGGCACGTGAATAATATTTGTTTTATCAAGTCTGTATTCAACTTTACCTGCTTTGATATCAGCGATAGCTTTTGCAACATCGAAAGTAACAGTACCTGATTTAGGATTTGGCATAAGTCCTTTTGGTCCTAATACTCTACCAAGTCTTCCGACTAATCCCATCATATCCGGTGTAGCTACTACTACATCAAAATCAAACCAGTTTTCCTTAGTTATTTTTTCAACAAGATCTTCAGCTCCAACATAGTCTGCGCCGGCTTCAGTAGCTTCCGTTACCTTATCACCTTTTGCGAAAACCAGTACTTTAACTGTTTTTCCAGTTCCATTTGGTAAAACGATAGCTCCTCTAACCTGCTGATCAGCATGTCTTGAGTCAACACCCAGTTTGATGTGTGCTTCTACCGTTTCATCGAATTTAGCTGTCGCAGTTTGTTTCGTCAGCGTAACAGCTTCTTCAAGATCATAAAGTTTACTTCTGTCAACCAGTTTAAACTTTTCCTGATAGTTTTTTCCTCTTTTCATTTTAATCCTCCTCGTGGTATTAACGGCTTTGCCTCCCACCAATTCTTAATCTTCTACAACAACGCCCATACTTCTTGCTGTACCAGCGATCATTCTCATTGCCGATTCAACAGATGAAGCATTGAGATCAGGCATCTTAAGTTCAGCGATTTCTCTTACTTTCGCCTGACTTATTTTTGCTACCTTAGTCTTGTTTGGAACTCCTGAACCGCTTTCGATACCAACAGCTTTTTTAATAAGAACTGCTGCAGGTGGAGTTTTAGTGATAAAACTGAACGTCCTGTCCGCGTATACCGTAATTACTACTGGAATTATCATACCAACTTCGTTAGCTGTCTTTGCGTTGAATTCTTTACAGAATCCCATGATATTTACACCGTGCTGACCTAATGCAGGACCAACTGGTGGAGCTGGAGTAGCTTTTCCGGCAGGTATCTGAAGTTTGATCAAACCAATTACTTTTTTAGCCATATTTACACCTCCCCGTGTATTTTTTGTGTTATATATTCAATATAAGGCTTGCCTTATATTAGAACTTGGCAACTTGCGTAAATTCCAGTTCTGCCGGCGTTTCTCGGCCGAACATGGATATATTTACTTTTATTTTCTGCTTCTCCAGATTAATTTCTTCCACGATACCGGTAAACCCTTCAAGAGGTCCTTCCTGAACTTTGACCGTGTCGCCGATTTTGATATCGATTTGAGGCAGTCTTTCTTTGATGCCCATACTTTTTAGTTCATTTTTAGATAATGGAACAGGTTTTGAAGCAGGTCCGACAAATCCGGTAACTCCCCTGGTATTTCTTACAATATACCAAGATTCATCAGTCATGATCATTTTCACCAGGATATATCCCGGAAAGATCTTTTTCTGACTAATTTTTCTTTTACCATTTTTAATCTCTTCAACTTCCTGCATTGGAACAAAAACTTCAAATATCTGGTCCATCATATTTCTGTTTTCAACGGCAGCTTCAATGTTAGCCTTGACCTTGTTCTCATAGCCGGAATATGTATGAGCTACGTACCATTTTGCTTCTTCATTCTGATTCATAAATCTAACCCTCTTATCCTATGATTAGTGCTAATAATCCGCCTAAACCTGTATCAATGACCCAGACAATCAGTGTCATGATCAGTACAATCCCAAGAACTACGGATGTATGCTGTATAAGTTCCTGTCTTGTAGGCCAGGTAACTTTTTTGAGTTCTTTCCAGACACTTCTGACAAAGTCATTAAATCTTGAAATCATTCCTGGTCTTTTGACTTTCTCTTTTTTAACTTCTTTTTTTACTTCCTTAACTTCACTCTTTGCCATATGTTCACTTCCTTATATTCGTTGAATAAGGTTTTACTACTTAGTTTCTTTGTGCACTGTATGAGCTTTGCAGAATTTGCAGTACTTGCTCATCTCGAGTCTTTCTGGATCATTTTTCTTATTTTTCATCGTATGATAATTTCTTTGCTTACAGTCTGTGCAAGCCAAGGTAACTTTAACTCTCATGAAGACACCTCCTAATTTTATAAAACATAATTTATTATTACAGTCATTTAAGGCGCACTAACCCAATTCTGATTGTACTAATAAAAAATATCATAATTGAATTGTCGTGTCAACAAATATTTCCTTTTGAGACAACTTCCATCAAGCATTGTTATCAAACACTGTGAAAGTTGACAGCGCAGGATTATTCTCGTGTGATAGTAAAGTAACTTTCCTATCACATAAAAAAAAGGCCTTCAGCCTTTTGTTACGCGACATAGCTTTTTTATTATAGCACAAGTCCATGGAGAATCAAACTTTTTTTTGTAATTCGTTGTCATTGTTTGAAGTCACAGAGATCGTTACGCCATTTCAAGAGTATCCCCATTGCAAGAACAAAAAAAGGGCGTCCAGGTGACGCCCTTACAATTTGTATTAATCTTCGATTATTTCTGCTACTACTCCAGATCCAACGGTTCTTCCGCCTTCTCTGATTGCAAATCTCAGACCTTCTTCGATAGCGATGGGAGTGATCAGGTCGATTTCCATAGAGACGTTGT
>JAAXUP010000123.1 GCA_013335935.1 Eubacteriaceae bacterium
AACAATTAAAGTTTCAATCATATTTAAAAATTTCCGTAGCG
Source organism: Eubacteriaceae bacterium (assembly GCA_013335935.1). Lineage (GTDB taxonomy): Bacteria > Bacillota > Clostridia > Eubacteriales > Alkalibacteraceae > JAAXUP01. The sequence goes on from JAAXUP010000123.1 coordinate 42, forward strand.
AATTTGCATTCGAAGATCGTATGCCCACTGATGATGATCAGAAATAAGTTTCAATTGGATTTTACTATTATATTGGAATAATATAGAATATAATTATCTTATTAATAATATTTACACTTGAAGATTCATTAGATTTTATATAAGGGGAGATGTTTTAATGTCAATATTTGGTTTCATTCCATTATTAGCGGCTTTTGTCTATTTTGTTGTTTTTGGTGTCGGAATTTATGTTTTATATTTACTCATTACGGCCTTAAGAATCTATATTAAAAAGAACTCATAAGTTATCGTAAGGATAGTAAGCAATTGTAAAAAAATATGCCATAATATGAGGAGGGGATTATGTATTCTCAGAATATAAATACACTTCATTCACATACGGGAAATGCTATGAGAAGAACTAAAAAAATAATCATAATATTGATTCTTACACTTTTCATATTACTTTCAACATCCTGTCAACCTAGCAATGATTATTCCCAAAGCGCAGAAAATTTTTTAAAGATATATTATACACTTGATCTCGATGATAACTCTTCAGGAATGATGAACGATAGAGAGCAACAATTTGATAAATATAAGGGGTACGTGACAGAAGCCTGCCTTCAAAATATGATGGCAAATAGAATGATATTTGAAGGTGAAAACCCATACACAATGAACATAAAGGATATCAAATTAGTTGAAGAAAAGACAAGTAAAAATGAAATAAGACAGTTCTCCTACTCGGCATCGATAGTAGTAGAATATAAAACAGAAAATGCAAGCCAAAATGTGAAAGAGATAGAAACAAGTGGAATTATAGCGGTTACAAAAGTAGATGAAACATATAAAGTTAGCTTTTTTCAACCCAATAAAAATCTTAAAATGGAGCTTTTGAAAATTCAATAGGTGGCGGAAAAATTAGTAGTATGTAACTAATGAATAAGAAGATGCAAAGATCAAGATATTAAATGCGATCATAGTGATCGTCACCCACATGGTTGTAGAGCAGAAAAATGTAGATATTATAGTTGCGAAAAGGAATAGCAAAAAAACAGACGAAGCGAAAGCATAATATTGAAGGTTATGCCTTTCGCTTTAGTATTTGGCAAAACACTTACTTTATAGAGACAACGACACATATTTCGAATGCGTTGACAGCCGGAGAAATTCGTGCTATATTCTTATTAGACCTGAGTCTATACTTAGGTCTAATAAACGGAGGTGATCATTTGGAAAGAATGGATGATAAATTGTCCTTCAACAAGAAAAACTTAAAAGACGCATTGTCTTTTAGAGAACCTGAGAAGGTGCCTGTTGGTATTGAAGTAGCCATGTGGCCTTATGCCTATGCGGAAACAAGCTACGAACAGGTAAAAAATGATCCAAAAACATCGGCTGAAACCTATGTTAAGTTTTTGGATGATCTGTCAATCGATTACATGTGGGGACGGACAGGAATCACAAAACCGATTGACGCTTTTTTAAGTTTGGGAGCTGACAGTTTTCAAATGGGTTCAGATGGAAACTCCATCGTCCATGCCCAAACCAACGAAATGCCTATGGAAGAATGGGAATATGAAGAATTCATCAAAGATCCTCACCATTATTGGAGAGAGGTTTTACTTCGCAAAAGAATTCCTGCATTTCAAGGCAGTTTCGATGAAGCCTATCAATCTTTTTTAAATGCACTTTCAAAGTACCGCCCTGTACATGAAACCAATAAAAGAATTTCTGGTGAATTGACCCAAAGAGGCGTTTATGAACTTTCAAGCAATGGGCCTCATTTCAAGGTGCCCCTGGATACCCTTTTTGACCAGGTGAGAGGGATGAAAAATACCCTGGTGGATTTAAGAAGACGCCCGGAAGTAGTCAAAAGAGCCTGTGACAGAATCTTTGAAATCGATATGAAAAACATGAAGGAAAAACCTTCGGATTATATGGGAAAAGACGACTTGTTTTGCGGGATTACGGTATATCACAGTGCATGTTTTTTAAACATGAAGCAATTTGACGAAATGTTCATGGACTATCTTAAAAAAGGTTTTACAGAATTATTCGAAGCTGGCGCTCATATGTTCCTGAAAGGGGAAGGGAAGTTTCTTCATACCTTGAATCGATTCAGGGATTTGCCTAAAGGCGCTATGGTCATCATGCTGGAACAAGACGATCCCTTCGAATGCTACAAGGAAATTGGAGACTGGGCTACTTTGGCGACCGGTATAAGCGCAGATTTGCTTAAATATGGGACGAAACAACAATGTATAGATTACGCTAAGAAATGCTTTGACACCTTTGCACCAGGAGGAGGGTTTATCTTCCTGCAAGATCGGCCGTTGATGGGTGCGAAGGATGCTAATATTGATAACCTGATTTCGGTGTACGAGTTTGCCAATGAATACGGAAAAAAATGAGAAAGGGAGGAATATGATGAATAAGGAAAGTTACAATTTATCCGACCTCTTTGAGCGTGCGAAAGAAGATTCCAGCTGGGAAAACTCCGAGGATATCCGAATCGAATTGGTGGAAAGCCTGGTTTTCGAATTATTCTTATCCATTACCTGATAGAGAAGGAAACAAATATAAAAGCACAAATACATTTATAAAGAAAAATGGAGGTTTTTTAAAAAATGACAGTGACGAAGTTTGATGAAAAGGAACTAAATGTGGTTGGGGAGATGCCAGACTTAATGGGTGGAGAACCCATTCCGATTTTTGATACCCCTGTAAGTGGAAAAGAAGGGGCATTGGCAACCTATCGCAAAAGCCCGGTTTGGCAGGTAGTACTTGGTGTAGGCCCTGAATTTCAAATATTCAATCCCAATTTTATACCGGATAATGTGTCCCGTGCCTTTGTGTTCGATCATAGTTTCGTGCCAGGGGTCAGTAATCTCTGTGCAGGAAAGGACATGTTTGGCATCCAATGGGAATACGAAGAATCGGCAGGCGGCTCCATGGTGAGACCTGGAAACCCACTTCTTACGGATATGAATGACTGGACGGACAAAGTTGTTTGGCCGGACATCAACACCTGGGACTGGGAAGGCGCAAGAGAGAAAAACAAAGAATATTTTGTTCAGGATAAACTTGTCATTACGTGGATTTTCAGTGGATTCTTTGAACGATTGATCTCTTTCATGGATTTTGAAAATGCGGCAATGGCTTTGATCGACGATGAACAGGAAGATGCCGTAAAAGGATTTTTCGACCGATTATCTGATTTATATATCCAAATGATCGACAAGTATGTAACTCATTTCCCTGAGATCGATGTTTTTTATGTGCACGATGACTGGGGCGCACAAAAGGATACCTTCTTTTCTCCCTCCGCAGCCAAAGAACTTATTGTACCTTATATGAGAAAGGTCACTGATTTTATCCATGAAAAAGGAAAATTAGCGGAATTTCATAGCTGTGGTATGAATGAGAAACAAATTAAAAACATTATCGATGCCGGTTGGGATGTGTGGACACCTCAGACTATGAATGACACGCAAAAATTATATGAAGAATATGGGGATCAAATCATCATTGGCGTTATGCCTGAACTGTTTGACCCGAAGACCAAATCTGAAGAAGAGCAACGCGCTTATGCCCGTGAATTTGCAAATAAATTTTGTAAGGCGGATAAACCCTCCGGATTAAGTGTATATGCACAGTTCAATGCCGAAATCCTGACAAAAGTGTATCGGGAAGAGCTTTACAAGCAATCCAGAATCAATTACGCCAGAGGTTGAACCCTCCAACTAAAAACAGCAATTCATTACCCATTTAAAAGCCGGGTACTGAATTGCTGTTTTATTTACTAACATAGATCAATCATGAATCGATGCGGCAACCTTAAATCCATTAATAACGATATTCATTTGTTTGAATAACCTCAAGGATTCCTTCAATACAAACTCCACTCGTTCATGAGGAATGTCGAAAAGATCAAAAAGATTTTTCAGGTAAAAATTTCTCGCTTCGATAAAATCATACCGGTGAGTTTGATCATAAAAATAAATCGTTAATTGTCGGTACAAGGCTACATTGGCAACCCGAATCAGAGAAAACTCTTTGTCGTTAATTTCCTTATCGGTATTTTCCAGGCATACATCATATACCCGGTCGTATTCTCGAATGATATCATTACTGTTCAGTTCCGCAGAAAACCGACGAAACTTAGCATCCTGAAAATAGATATACCAAAAGATCGTAATTTCTAAAGAAAATTGGACCAGAGAATCTTCGGTTTTAACAATTTGAGAAGCTTTAAGATGTTCCTCTACCGTAGCATGAAACACATTAAAGCCTAGATCTACCTTGTTTTCAAAATGATGATAAAAACTCCCTTTGTTGGTTCCAGAACGTTCAATAATGTCTGTTACCTTGGTATCCACGTAACCATTTTCATAAAACAAAATCTCAGCTGCGTGATATATTTTCTCTTTTGTTTCCAATCCCGCTTTATGTCCAGCCATCGCATAGTTCCTTTCAATTTCAGTTTTAATTTACGTATATTATATCATTTCTTGAAGAACATGGGGAGGGAAAAGCGAAAGGAGCGTGTACGCTCCTTAAAACATCTCTTGGCTCACTCGGTCGATTTCCTTGTCGATTTCTTCGTAAACTCCTGGGAAATGACTCATGGGACCTCCATGGGTTATGCAAGGAATATAGTATTCTTTTCCATTCAATTTGCAAGCTTTCTCCACTTCCTGGGCAACCAGCTTTGGTGTCCAACCCGGAAAATCCAGTTCTCCACTATGCAGTCCGCCCATAAAGGAAATGCTTGACCCATAGGTTTTAATTAAATCAGGTATGTGATTGGTTTTCATGGCACCTTGCCAGATATCAATTCCCATATCGATCATATGAGGTACAAGATTAGCTGCGTAGGAGTCACTATGGTGAACAATAATTTCCACACCGTTGGATTTATAAAATCCGTAAACCTTTTTATATCTGGGCAAAATAAACTCAGCAAACATTTCAGGTGACATGAAGGAAGAAATTTGGCTGCCCCAATCGTCATGATGGAATAATGCATCGGGACGCAGTTTATCGATGAGCATTTCAGCGTTTTCCAGTTCATAGGATGTAATCAAATCCAACAGCTGGTGCATGGCTTCCGGCTCTTCATAATAGGCCATCAGGGAATCTTCCATTCCCATCAAGTGGTGGGTCATTTCAAAGATGCCTGGAGCATACATGGCCGTAACAAACTCATTTTCACGATCAATGGAATTGGCGTGGGCAACGGCAGGTGCCCATTTTTCATCAGAGGTTGGCACAATGGGTTTTTTCACATATTGCTCCCATTGACT
>JAAXUP010000236.1 GCA_013335935.1 Eubacteriaceae bacterium
TTTATCTAAAACGAAGCTGAGTACCGTTCACTATGACTTTGATCAGATTGGGACAACTGCGGCGGAAATGATTTTAGAAAACATTGACAAACCCTTTGTGCCAAAGCGTAAAATCAGTTTTTCACCAATGCTGATCCAACGAGAAAGTGTGGGGGCACCACGAAATTTCAAATAAACATTAGTAAGAAGCCAGTCTGAGTATCCATCAGGCTGGCTTCTCTTGTGTGATAGTAAAGTTTGGACTCCAGCGAGTTATTCGAACTTTCCAATCACTCAAGAATAACGCGTTAAAGACGCTGTTCTCGTGATATTAAAGTGGCGTTATCACCGAATTGGGGTATAAATCAGATAAGATTCCATTTCTTATGGGAGGGATAAAGATGTCTGAATATATCGATCCGGATACATCGAAAAAAATCACAGTACTTAAGGGTTTGAAAGCGGGGGACGTCCTTGAACTTCGGGCAAAACATGGTGAAAACCGGCTGCCGAAAGAGAAAGAAATTTCCCCTTGGAAAATCATTTTAAATCAGCTAAAAAGTCCATTGGTCTACATTATCCTTGCTGCTGCCGGGGTATCCCTGGCTTTAGGTGAAACTGGGGATTTCCTGATTATCATATTTGTGGTGGTTGTAGATGTCATATTAGGTTTTATTCAGGAATACAGGGCACAGCGGACATATACTGCTCTTAAAAACCTTCTGAAACCCACTGCAACGGTGATTCGTGATCTGCAGAGAGTGGAAGTGGAAGTGTGGGAAATAGTGCCGGGCGATCTGGTGGTTTTCAATGCGGGGGAAAAAGTGCCTGGTGATGGTGTGCTCCTGGAAGCCATAAAACTTTCCTGCGACGAGTCCATTCTGACAGGTGAAAGCGAACCTTTACTCAAGCGGGCGTTACATCCGGGAGAAGAAAATCAGCTGAAGGAACATCCCCAGGAGTCCTCCGTCAGCATGGGTACAACGATAGTTACCGGACGGGGTATACTCAAAATTACCAGGACCGGTCTGAATACTGAACTTGGTCAGATCGCTGAAAGTATGAGCGGGCAGGAAGAGGAAGAAACACCTTTCCAGATCCGTCTTAAGGCATTCAGTAAAATCCTCACTTATGTTGTCGTGACAGCAACCCTAGCCATACTGGGAATAGGGGTTTTCATGGGTCGTGAATTCTTTGAAATGCTTAGAACCTCCATCATTCTGGCGATTGCAGCCGTGCCTGAGGGACTCCTCATTGCCGTTACCGTGATCCTGGTTTTGGGCATGCGGAAAATCCTGAAAAGAAACGGCCTTGTGAAAAAGCTTTTGGCGGTGGAAACCCTGGGCTCGGTCACCGTCATTTGCACGGATAAAACCGGAACCCTGACTGAAGGGCGGATGAGGGTCAGCGCTTCCGACATGATTAATACTGAAAAGGCATGGCAAATCATGGTGCTCTGCAATAATCTGGAAGGACCAGTGGATATTGCCCTGTGGGAATATGCCGAGGAGCAGGTGCCGGGAAGTCCCCAGGTGGTATGTGACAGTTCGGTACGCCTGGGAGAAGAGCTGTTTACCAGTGAAAAAAAATACATGATCACAGCGGTTACAGGAAGCGTTTTTCAAGGAGAAAGCTACTACTTTCTTAAAGGGGCTCCGGAAATCATAATGGCTATGTGCGAAATTTCCTCTGCAGAACAGGAACGGATCATGAAGCTGGTGGATGATTGGGCAGATCAGGGGCTGAGGCTGTTAGGATTGGCTTACCGGAAGGATGGCTTGCTTGATCATTATGGAGGGTATCGCTGGGCAGGCCTTGTGGGAATGGAAGATCCTGTGCGGGAAGGGGTAGTGGAGGCTATCCTGGTGGCAAAAAAGGCTGGAATTCAGATAAAAATGATCACCGGCGACTATCGGCGCACAGCGGAGCGGATCGCATCGATCATCGGTTTGGTTCAAGAGGAGAACCAGACACTGGAGGGTAAGGAAATTGCTGCCATGACCGACTTGCAGCTACAGGAAAAGGTTAAGCAGACGGTGGTATTTTCTCGAATACATCCTCAAGAC
>JAAXUP010000051.1 GCA_013335935.1 Eubacteriaceae bacterium
CTGCCAGAGCGCTGCCGCCGTTAAAACCAAACCATCCGAACCAAAGAAGGGCGGCTCCAATTACCACTAAAGGAATATTGTGCGGATGATAGGAAGTCATTCCGTACCCTTTTCTTTTTCTCAGCATAATCGAGGCAACCAATGCAGATACACCTGAACTGATATGTACTACATTACCCCCGGCAAAATCTACTGCACCGATATCTCTCAGTATTCCCCCTACACCCCATACCATATGTGCCAAAGGGTAGTAAACTCCAAAAGACCACATGGCGATAAAGATAAACAGAGCTGAAAATTTCATTCTTTCAACCAATGCACCTGTGATCAGTGCTGGTGTGATCACTGCAAACATCATCTGAAATGCTGCAAATAAGTTGTGAGGTATCGTTGCCGCGTAATCCGCATTTGGATCCCAGCCTACACCATTAAATCCAAACCACTGGAAGTTGCCAATGACCCCGCCTACATCCTGCCCGAAAGAAAGCGAATAACCTGCGATTACCCAAAGAACCGAAGCAAGCCCCGCAATAAAAAATGATGACATGATCGTGTTAAGAACATTTTTTCTTCTTACCATCCCGCCATAGAAAAACGCAAGACCTGGTGTCATGATAAATACTAAAGCCGTTGACATAAATACTAAAGCTGTATCGCCAGTATTCATAGTAATCTCCTCCTTTTTAACAATTCAATGATTGCTGTTTTTTTATTTAAAAAGCTGCTCGATAAGGTCAGACCTTCAAGCAGCTTCATTGCCATATATTAACTTATTGATTCCTCATTAAAAACAAGAATAGCGTCTGCGACGCGTTATTCAAGTAGACTAAGAAAGTTTGGACCCCAGCGAGCTAGTCGAACTTTCCTAGTCTATAAAAAAAGCTATCCAGAAAATGTTTTAAAAACATTTCTAAATAGCTTCATCGCTTCAAATAAACTTTTAATATGTCACTATAATATCAGAACTGATGCAAAAGCGCAAGGGGTATTTTCAGAAAATTTCAAAAATATTTCAAAACGCACCTGCCCCTTAAAGGGCATCATCGCCTTCTTCACCCGTTCTAATCCTGACAACTCGTTCCACATTGGTTATAAAGATCTTCCCATCGCCGACTTCCCCTGTCCTGGCTACTTTAATGATTGCGTTTATGGTCTCATCCACTCTTGCATCCGGGACAACAATGCTTACTCTGACTTTAGGCAGAACATTCATATATACTTCCGATCCTCTGTAAAACTCAGTCCAGCCTTTCTGACTGCCGCATCCCATTACCTGGCCGATGGTCAGCCCCCTGATGTTTAGTGCTGATAATTCCTCTTTAAGTTCTTCCAATACAACAGGTCTAATGATAGCCTGAATTTCCTTCATTGAAGATTCCTCCCTTAATCCATCCCCAGGAACGAAGGATATGCGCTTTCACTGTGCTCTGCGATATCCAGTCCTTCAAGTTCCTCGCGATCGTCTACTCGGATATTCATGAATAAGCTGATAAACTTATATATTACAAATGTTCCAACTGCTGCAAACACTATGGTGATCAAAGTGCTGATCACCTGTGCTGTGAAAAGTCTGGTATCTCCAAAAATCAGACCGTCCCATCTGGCATAGGAGTTAATGGATCTTTGGGCAAAAATTCCTGTGGATATTCCCCCTATAATCCCACCAACACCATGGCAGCCAAAAGCGTCTAATGCATCATCAAACTTAAATTTGTTCTTTACATAGCCAATGGCAAAAAAACATATTGGGCTTGCGATACCGCCGATGATGATTGCTGCCCACACCGGCACAAATCCAGCAGCCTGGGTAATAGTTGCAAGTCCTGCCACAGCTCCTGTTGCCGCACCCAGCATAGTTGGTTTCCCTCTTTTGATTTTTTCTACCAGCATCCAGGAGAGCATAGCAGTCGCTGCGGAGATATTCGTTGTAAGAATTGCATGAACTGCAAGACCATTTGCCGCAAGAGCGCTTCCGCCATTGAAGCCGAACCATCCGAACCAAAGAATTCCTGTTCCGATAAACACCAAGGGAATGTTATGGGGGTGATACGAGGTCATACCATAGCCTTTTCTTTTGCCAAGTAAAATAGCTGCCACCAAAGCTGAAATACCTGCGCTTACATGCACGACCTGCCCTCCAGCAAAATCTATGGCACCCATTTCTCTCATAAAACCTCCCACGCCCCACATCATATGAGCCATTGGATAGTATACGACGATGGACCAAAGCGCGGTAAAAACGAAAAGCGCAGAAAACTTCATCCGTTCAACCAATGCGCCAGTAATCAGTGCTGGGGTAATAATGGCAAACATCATCTGGTAGGTGGCAAACAAGGTGTGAGGAATTGTAGCGGCATAATCCGGATTTGGATCTGCTGTGACCCCATTCAGACCAAACCATTGGAAATTGCCGATGATGCCTCCAATGTCCGTACCAAATGACATGGTATACCCAATAAGCACCCACATAATGGCAGCCAAACCTGCAACAAAAAATGACGACATGATCGTGTTAAGCACATTTTTTCGTCTGACCATACCTCCGTAAAAAAGCGCCAGCCCAGGTGTCATAAATAACACCATTGCAGATGAAATGATAATAAAAGCTGTATCTCCAGAATTCATAAATTATCCTCCTTGAATTATATCCTATAATAATATATATACGCAAGAACAGCGTCTGCGACGCATTATTCTTGTAGAGCAGTAAAGTTTGGTCCCCAGCAAGCTGGACGAACTTTCCTGCTCTAAAAAAAAATGATTGGACGCAAAAAAAAACTACCCAATCAGCTTCATTGCCCTATATTGACTTGTCTGAAATAACAAAAATAGCTACCAGAACATCATAAATATGACATCCTGATAGCTTCATCGCCTCAAATTAACTTTTAAAGAAAATCTATTTGAATTTTCTTTTTTGATATTAACAGAATTACGGGTCGATTGCAATCTTTATTTTTTTCTTCTTTTTTTTACTTCATTAAATGAATGGCATTCCCATGGATCGCATGAGCCGCCTCATGCAGGGATTCCCCAACCGTCGGATGGGCATGGATAGTGGAAATGAGTTCCTCTACTGTAGCTTCCAGCCGGATGGCCAATGCGCCCTCTACGATCAGGTCCGTCGCCCTGGGGCCTGCCATGTGCAGCCCGAGAATTTCGCCGGTATGGGCGTCTGCAATGTACTTGACCAATCCTCCGGAATCACTCATGATCATTGCCTTTCCGCTGGCGTAGAGCGGAAACACTCCCGTCATCACATCAAAACCACTGGCAATCGCCTGAGCTTCCGTCATCCCCACTCCTGCAAGTTCCGGTTTCGTGTACACGCAGTAGGGCACAGTCCTGAAGTCGATATTCGATTTTTTCTTCATGATGGACTCCACCGCCACGACGCCTTCTGCTGAGGCCACATGGGCCAGCATGATGCCTCCATTGCAGTCACCAATGGCATAAATATTGTCGATATTGGTCTTCATGTTTTTGTTGACCTTTATGGCCCCCCGCACTATCTCAACATGAACTTTATCCAGCCCAAGATTATTCGTCACCGGCTTTCTTCCGATGGAAAGCAGCACCTTTTGGGCATCGAAGGATCGGATGCCTTCTTTCGAGCTCGTCCTCACAGACAGGCCATTGGCAGTCTTTTCGATTCCTTCAACCTTCGTCTGGGTATAGATCTTGACACCATCTTTGATGAGCTGATCTTGAAGGGGCTTCACAATGTCCTGGTCCATATTGGCTATGATGTTATCAAGCATCTCGATGATGGTCACCTTGCAGCCGAACGCCCTGTAGATGCTGGCAAATTCGCAACCGATAACTCCCCCTCCGATGATCACCATGCTCTCAGGCACAGATTCCAGGGACAGAGCTTCATCGCTGGTGATCACGCCTGGCAGGTCAACTCCTGGGATGGGGATGATTACCGGAACGGAACCCGTTGCAATGACGGCGTAGTCAAAGTCCACAATAGTAAATTCCCCGGGCTTTTCTCCACCGTTTTTTCTCACAGCTATGATCTGGTTTTCACTCAGAAAGGAGGCATTGCCCATTACCTTGATGATCTTGTTACTCTTTAGGAGTCCGTCTATTCCCCCCACCAGCTTTTTGACGATTTTATCCTTTCTTTTTTGAAGCATACCCCAGTCCGGCTCAAACCCGGCGACTTTGATCCCAAGCTCCTTTGCTTCGTTTTCCAGGACGTCCACGAGCTCCGCAGTATGCAATAGAACCTTTGTGGGAATGCATCCTTTATTAAGACAGGTACCTCCCAAATGCTTATTTTCAATCAGAGTGACCTCAGCTCCCAATTGAGCTGCACGAATTGCAGCCACATATCCACCTGGCCCTCCACCTATAATCGCTATTCTCATCATTTTGCCTCCATCACAACAGAAGTAATCCTGGATTTTCGATATAACCTTTAAGCTTTGCCATAAACTGCGCTGCAACTGAACCATCTACTACCCGATGGTCAGCCGTCAGGCTCAAATTCATCATCGGTTTAATGACCACCTGTCCGTCAACAGCCATAGGGGTATCCTGAATCGTGTTGATTCCCAAGATGGCAACCTGAGGCTGATTGATGATCGGCGTAAAGGATTCCATCCCATACATTCCAATATTGGTGATGGTGAAGGTCCCACCGGTAATGTCATCTCCTTGCAGTTCGTTATTTTTAGCTTTGGCTGCCAGATTTTTAATATCAACAGAGATATCCTTCAGACCTTTTACATTTGCATATTTCACCACTGGCACAATGAGTCCATCCGTCAGTGCCACTGCCACACCAATACTTGCATAATTTCTCAGAATGATTTCGTTCCCATCAAGAGAGCTGTTCAGGAGGGGAAATTCCAGAAGAACTTTTGAAAGTACTTTAACCAGAATATCTGTATACGTGACTTTCATGGTGTCTTTAAGCTGCTCCCTTAACAGTTTCATATTGGTGGTATCCACTCTTTGATTGTAGTTGACTGTTGGGGATATTTGCTGGCTTTCTGACATTCGTTTAGCAATGACCTGCCTCATTTGGCTCATAGGCTTACGTTGCTCCTGGGGTGCCGCAAATTTCAGCAGATCATCATTCATCTTGAATTTATAGACATCCTCCTTCATGATTCGGCTGTCTTTTTCAATTTTTCCAATATCTACATTCAGTCCTTCTGCAATCACGGCTGCAGCAGGTGATATTTTTTTCTTCGCTTCCTTTGATTTTTCCGCAAAGTCTGTCACGTCTTTTTCGGAGACAGATCCCTGAGGCCCGGTGCCGGTTACATCAGACAAATCAACATTCAGTTCCTGGGCAAGTTTTTTTGCTCGTGGGGAAGCCTTTATTCTCCCCCCCTTATTTTCACTTTTCACTTCTGCAGCGATTTTTACCTCTGTTTTTGACTCAGCTTCGGCTTTCATTTCTTCCCCGCCTCCGATTTGAGCAAGGAGGGAGGAAATATCTTCATCCACAGTTCCAACTATTGCAATAGGTTTCAATACTCCAACGGTACCTTCGCTGACTATGATTTTCCTGAGAACACCTGATGATGTGGCTTCAAACTCATTTGTAAGTTTGTCTGTTTCAACATCAAATAGAATTTCTCCATTTGATACGCTGTCTCCTTCTGACTTCCGCCAGTTGGAAATATTTCCTTCAGTCATTGTTAATCCAAGTTTAGGCATTAATATATAATCCGCCATATAACTTAATCCTCCTTTATTTTTTTACAGACGCAAAAAAAACCATTTGCCTGACCAACTTCCAGCGCCTTTCTGACATCAACGTGATATGGGCCATTTCTGCTTATTTTAAATACATACTTCTGATTTTCTGCAAATTCTATCTCTCTCTCTCCATCGAGAGCGATAGTCCCTCTGCAGGAAGTGTGGTATTCATATTCGTCCTTAAAATTCAGGATCACTGGCTGATCCGTTGCTATGGGCAAAACGATTCCTGCAGCCATTGGCGCCAGTACACAGGCTTCATCGATTATTACATTTACATATGCCCCAAAATCGTCTTCGTCCTTAATAATTATTTTACTCCCTACTACGGAAGAAAATCCTATTGATGCCGGATGGCTCTCGGTTATAAAAATTTTTTCAATGCTTTCCACATCCCAAATCGCTTTGGCACCGACAAAAACATCTCGGGTTATCACCGCGTCGATCAATGCAATATCCTTTAGTACACCATCTTTATAGATCTCGATCAGCTTGTCTTTTGTGGTAAAAAGCTTTTTATCAAACTTTCCTGAGGCTACAACGGCAGCAGCAATTCCCGCAATTGTCCCTTCGATCATTACCGGATATACATTGTTTGTGCCCGTGGAAATGGCAATAAGGGGAATTTCTCTGATTACTTTTGCCACTGCCCGGTTCGTTCCGTCCCCTCCCAATGTCACGATGCAGCCTATATTCTTTTCTTCCATATATTGAACCGAATTCAGGGTATCTTCGATCCCATCATATCGGTAAATATCTATTACCTGGATATCGCATTTCAATTCTCCAGAAGTTTTAAGCTTATCTTGAACCCTGTAGCCCATATTATAGGCATCCGGCATCAAGTATACCTTATCAACTCCCAGCTGCTGCGCCCCAAGTATGATCCTTTCGACGATGTTTATTTTTTCATTGTTGTCGATCACTGTTGCGTGGGAAACCAGTCTTCGGATATCTTTTCCAGAAGCTGGATTCGCGATGATTCCAATAGCATTCATGCTGTGTTCCCTCCAATACAGGTACTATTCGGTATGTGCATACGCAGCTTTGATCAAACAAATACCATATCAAAGCTGCGTATTGATTTGTCCATACCAAGATCAGATCAGAATAATGATTTTACAGCATTCACAATATCTTCTGCGTTTGGAAGCACATAATCTTCAAGCTCAGCACTAAAGGGAATCGGGGTATTTAATGCCCCAACTCTTTTGATTGGAGCGTCACATTCGAAGAAGCATTCTTCTGCGATCATGGCAGCAAGTTCTCCAGTATATGCCCCTCGTTTTGCCTCTTCTGAAACAAGAACGACCTTGTGGGTTTTTTCAATGGAATTGAAAATGGTCTGTTTATCCAAAGGATACAGGGATCTTAAGTCGATTACTTCCACATCAATATCATCCTTAGCCAGAATTTCTGCCGCTTTAAGGGCATCATATACCTGTTTCCCATAGGTGATGATCGTGACATCCGTTCCTTCTTTTTTAATATTGGCCTTTCCAAAGGGTATTGGTTTTACTTCGTCTTCTACTTCCCCTGGAACTGCATAAAGTGTCTTATGCTCGATGTACATTACAGGATTGTCGTCATCGATTGCTGAAAGCATCAATCCTATGGCATCCTGTGGATTGGAGGGATAGACCACTTTGAGTCCAGGCACATGAGTCAGCCAGGCTTCCAGTGATTGAGAGTGCTGGGCTGCCGCTCTTACGCCGCCTCCTGCAGGAAGACGCACGACCATCGGAAGTTTGATTTTTCCGCCAAACATATACCCCATTTTTGCCGCCTGGTTTACAAGCTGATCCATGCCTACAGTCAAAAAGTCAATGAACATCAGCTCTGCAATCGGTCTGAGACCTGCTGCCGCTGAACCTACTGCCGCCCCTATGATAGCGCCTTCTGATATTGGCGTATCTCTTACTCTTTTATCACCAAATTCGTCAAATAACCCGGAGGTTACACCAAAGCATCCTCCAAAGAGGCCAACATCTTCCCCAAAAATGAATACGTCCGGATTTTCCAGCATTCTTATTCTCATACCCTCTTTGATCCCTTGACCATATGTCATTTTTCTCATCTTACTCTTGCCTCCTCAATGATATCTGTATAAACGTCTTCAACAGCGGAAGCCATGGAAGGATTATTGCTCTTTACTGCAAAATCAACTGCATCATCAACCATTTTTTCCATTTTTTCATTAAGCTTCGTTACATCTGCCTCAGTCATCACTTTGTTTTCAATGATATATTTTTCCATTCTTGGAATAGGATCTTTTTTCTTCCACTGCTCTAATTCTTCCACTGGTCTGTATACCGTTGGGTCACCTTCAAAGTGCCCTCTCCATCGGTAGGTCTTGCATTCTACGAGAGTTGGTCCTTGTCCTTTTCTTGCTCTGGAAACCGCTTCGTTCACCGCTTCATACACTGCAAATACATCGTTGCCATCAACTGTTATTCCTGGCATATTGTAGGCTACGGCTCTTACAGAGATATCTGTAATTGCCTGGTGTCTCGCCTGGCTAACTGATATGCCGTAACCATTATTCTCGCAAACAAAAACTACTGGAAGCTTCCATATACTGGCAAGGTTCAAACCTTCATGGAATGTACTCTGATTGGTTGATGCATCTCCAAAAAAGCACACACATACCTGGTCGGTACCTTTGTATTGAGCTGCAAGTCCTGCCCCTACAGCAATGGTGTGTCCCGCTCCAACAATGCCGTTAGCTCCTAGTATCCCTTTTGTAGCATCTGCAATATGCATGGACCCACCCTTGCCCTTGCAGTATCCGGTCTCTTTACCAAAAAGTTCTGCCATCATATACTTAAGATCTCCGCCCTTTGCAATGATATGGCCATGTCCTCTGTGGGTACTTGTGATGTAATCATCATCCCTTAAACTTGCGCATGCTCCCGTAGCAACTGCCTCTTCACCAATATAAAGATGGACAAATCCTGGAATTTTACCTTCTGCAAATAAATTCATAGCTTTTGTTTCAAACTTCCTGATTTTTAACATTTTTTCGTACATTTCGATGATGCTTTGATTTGAAATTTTCAAAATATTTCCTCCTATTCTTTTTATATGTTAATAATTACACATGAAATGGCCGCTGCAATCGTTTTCGTTAACGTCACCTCCAGAAAATATCATCACCGCTCTTGTTATCAAGACCCGGATGATGGTCAAACCTGACTACTCCAACAACCGCTTTTCCCCTCACTGCATCACTCACCATCGCGGCGCCATTATGACCAAACCCACCGCAGAGTTCAATAGCTGCTACCCCATCTTCTGAAAGTTTTACTGCTTCTTCAATGGCACTGTCATAGGTCTGTACACCAACCGTGATCAGCGTGATTTCCTGGGTTTCAATTGTCGATCTGTGGATTGCTGGGTCTGCCCCCGGTGCGATAAAAATAAATGCAGCTTTCAATGACATGATTAACCCTCCTTACTATTATTTTCACTGACTATTTATAGTGCAAGTTGTGTGCCAATCATCTTTATTAACGTAATTATTGCAGAACCGC
The DNA here is from genome assembly GCA_013335935.1 of Eubacteriaceae bacterium. Classification (GTDB taxonomy): domain Bacteria; phylum Bacillota; class Clostridia; order Eubacteriales; family Alkalibacteraceae; genus JAAXUP01. The sequence continues at coordinate 9,255 of JAAXUP010000051.1, forward strand.
CAGATTTCAAGGGTATCACCCCTCTGGGTACTTTGTTCTCATATTTGTCTCATAAAAGTCTCATAAATCCTTCTCAAGATGAGACTATTTGTCTCATTCTGAGAAAGGTATGAGAACAGCGTCTTTGACGCGCGTTATTCTCGTAGAGCAAATAAGCAAAAAAAATCTGCAGCCCGTATTGGGGTGCAGATTTTTGAGAATTCTATTTTATCAGATCCTGTGAACATCTATTGAATAGGTTTTTATTTTTCGGTAGATGGTTGCTTTGCTAATGTTTAGGGATTCTGCAGCCTTTACCGCATTTCCCTTATTTAAATGAAGCGCGTGTTCAATGCTGTTTTTCTCCATGTCCTTAAGACTTTCAGAGCCTGTATCCTCTGCCAGAGAAATCTTGCTCTGACTTGCATTGGGCAGCTGCGCATTATCAATGATATCCCTTACAGACAGATAATACGCTCTCTGTATGATATTTTTGAGTTCTCTTACGTTTCCAGCCCAATCATGTTCAAGAAGGGTTTGTTCAAAGGATGAGCTGAAGCGTTTCAACATCCCGTTGTTTTCCTGATTTAAAACACCAAGAAAATATTTTGCCAGCTCTATGATATCTTCTTTTCGCCTTTTAAGGGGCAGCAGCCTTAAATTTATGACATTCAGCCTGAAATAGAGATCCTGACGGAAAGCGGTCTTGGACATTTCATCCAGAAGATTCCGGTTTGTTGCGGCAATAATCCTCACATCAAGATCACGTTCATAGCTGCCGCCTATACGGACAACTTTGTTGTTGTCCAGGACCCTGAGAAGTTTAGGCTGGATCTCCAAAGGAATCTCACCGATCTCATCAAGAAAAAGGGTGCCGCCGCTGGCCATTTCAAATTTGCCCGGCATTCCGCCTTTCAGTGCTCCGGTAAAGGATCCATTTTCGTAACCAAACAACTCGCTTTCCACAAGGTCTTTGGGTATGGCCGCACAATTTATTGCTATGAAGGGTCCCTTTTTCCTGTGGCTTTCATTATGGATGGACTGTGCAAAAAGCTCTTTTCCAGTACCGCTTTCCCCTTCGATAAGCACCGAACAGTTGGTATTGGAGATTCTTTTGGCTGTGTTGATCAGCTCGATCATTCGGTCATTTTTCGTAATGATATTGTCAAAGGTATAATTTGCCTTGAATCCCGCCAGTTTGTTGATTTCTTTTCTTACCTGCTTGGCTTCCCGAATCACCAGTACGGCACCCATGACTTCTTCATTGAAAACGATCGGAGTGATATTGAGAAAGCATTCAATTTTCTTATGCTCTAAAGACAAGGTGATATCCGAGTATCGAAATTTATGTTTGTTGATAAATATGTTGTTAACAATGTCCACATCTTTTAAAACCTTATTCATATCGACTTTGTATACGTCTTCTTCATCCATCTTAAACAGTTCAGGTATTTTATTGTTTATTCGTTTGATTTTCATATCCGTGTCAATGATCATCAGTCCGTCAAGGATCGAATCCAGGGCGATATCCATGAGTCTGTAGGATTCCAGGATTGCCAGCTGCTTTTCAATATTTTTGACTGCAGAAACAACGATTCCGTAAGTATGGGTATGGACATCCTCAACCCTTCCGGACAAGTCGAGACAGCCGATAATTCTGCCATTCGTATCATGGATGGGCGCAGCCGAACAGGTCCACTGGTGGTGGCTTAAACAGTAGTGGTCGGCTCCGATGACCTGCATGGGTTTGTCGATGGCCAGACAAGTTCCAATGGCGTTTGTCCCCACATTTTTTTCATCCCAGAAGGTGCCTCTAAAAAAATTCAGACTTTCATGTTTTTCCTGGATATCTTGATTGATGATAATGTCCAGCAGAACTCCATCCTCATCGGTGAGCACAACACTATAGCTAGTTTTTTTTATGATCTCGAATATATCTTCCATAACAGGCCGGGCAATGCTCAGCAGCTCTTTTTTTCCTTCTAGACGTTTTTGGAGCTCATCATTGGAGGCAACGCTTCCTTTTCCTGAACCAATGTCCACCTTCATGGTATCGCATCTGGACCAGGACTCTACGATTTCAGGTCTTATCTCTGGTGATACTTTGCCATTTTCCATATACTGTGCCCAATTTTGCTTTCTGTTATCCTTCAACATTCCTTGACCCCCATACTTTAGCGCACCACTTCATGCACTTTTATAAATATAACGACAATTACATATTTTGAAATTCACACCTTCAGTATAGGTCAATATCAAATTTGAGTCAAATTAATTCACCTGGAATTCAAATATACTTGCTTCCCTCTCTCCTGCTCAAATTGCTGAGTTCTGTTTTCTCCATAAAATCGGCTACAAATTCTTTGTCCGTCTTGGAATATTCCCTGAGGATCCAGCCAATGGCTTTATTTAGAAAGAATTCCTTAGTATCTTTATTCTCCAGAATTACTTTGGACAAAAGTTTGGTATCCGTTGTGTCTTTGTATTTCAGCTGAAATAAGATGGCCGTTCTTATAAGCCATAGATTTTCCCCTTCAGACCACTTGTTAACATATTGGCCGATAAGCTCCGGATAGGTTTTTAGCATATACCCTACGATATTCGAAGCGATGGCATCTACCGTATCCCACCAGGATTTTTGAATGATCAGTTCCTGTATCTCCACCATATCTTTTGGTTTCAAATCCGCTTTCAAGGTCATGAGATAATTGATGGCAAGGTATTGGAATTCTCTTTCCGGTTTATCCCATAACTGCTTTACGAATCCCCAATCGATTGGGTCTGTTTTCTTTAAGGACTTCATAAATGCTTTTTCCAGTTCTGCCCGCCTGGGCTTTTTTATCCCCAAATATTCAAACTGATTTTTCATATAGGCTTTCATCGGGCCTGCCAGCTCATCATTCCTGTTTTGATAAAATAACTCCATAATATCTGTCATATGCTTCCTCCTCACTTTCCTGCTATACAAGAAATCTGATACCTGTTTATTGGTATCAGATTTCCACATTATCTATTCTCTGTTATCTATTACTTATTCACTTAAAAAAGTTATTCAGTCATGAGCCGCTTTTCACCTTTCAGCTCCTGTATGGGTTTGATATCCTGGCTGACTTCAATAACGCCCAGATATTCCCCTTCTGCATTACGGACCGCAAAATATCGAATCTGAATGAACTTATCCCCCATCCTGATCCAGAAATCCTCATGGTCTTTTTTGCCGGATTTCAAGTCCTCCATGATTTTCTCCACAATGTGCATGCTTGCCGGTGGGTGGCAGTTGCTGACCTGTCTTCCGATAATGCTCTTAGGCCTGGCAAATATCCGCTCTTTTCCCTGAGTAAAATATTTGACGGCACCATCCTTATCCACAAAAGTAATGTCCAGAGGCAGCGCATTCAGCATGGCATTGATTTCTTCCGGCAGCAGGATCCCAGCATCGAATTTTACATGTTCCATACAATAACTTCCAGCTGCAGCTTCAGGGATATCCGTCAGATCAGGTATCCATTCATCCCCCGGTTCCACCAGGGAAAATCCGAACTCCGGACTATCCTGTACAATTTTTTCCCACTCCCTATCATTCAAAGCTTCAAGAACCATAGGGAAAAGAATGTTCTCTTCCTTGAAAATCATTTCTTCGATATTGTGCACGGTTTCCTTCACCTTCGCCAGTAGCTCTATTTTGCTCACCAAATAGCCATAACCATCAAGAAGCTTTCTTGTCTCTTTGATCATTACCCTTATTTGATCATCCACCGCCCACATAACTTTTGGCGGTGCGGTAATGTCCTTTGCTTCCATAAATGGGAACACCAGGTTTTCTTTTCGGGCATAGTGCTTGTCGATTTCCCAGAGCTTCCCAAAATCTTTTTCCAGCTCGTGGATATTAAAATCGTTGTCGTCATTTTCCAGTTTCTCGATATGAGGTTTGATCCCATCATCGATCAATTTTTGTATTGCCTCATTTTCAAGTCTGAAGGTATGCACCGGATGTCCCGGCTGATCTTCAGCGCTTTTTACACTGTGTATTTCTTCAATGGAGCCTTTAAACAGCGAGGCATGAACGTCGCAAAGTCTTTGAATCTCCTCAACAGGCATCCCCTCCTTGATCAGAGAGGTTTCCATCTGGGATATTTCCCCAGCAGTCACACCCTTGATGGTTTCAGCAAATTTTTCTTTGACATCCTCCACACTTTTCCCATCATGGAGTTCCAGGATCATTTCCTTAAGCATCTTTTGCCTGTATTCTCTGTTATTGATATGCTCGCTCATTTTTTCTGCCCCCTTGTTATTTTATTTGATAGCCTCTGCTCGTAAATTGCTCCCTGAGAAAATCAATATCGATACCCTTCATAGCGGCGCCCTTCGTTATGGTCATGAATCTTCCTGCTGTGTTCAGCATCTTTGGGTCCGCAATACTTGTAAAGCCAAGCTCCTTCATGATTTCTATCACTTCAGGATATTCCTTGCTGAGTTCATAAATCGTTCTATTGAAATCAATAATCTTTACGTTGATCACATCCTTACTTTCCCATTTGATAACTTATAATTTGTATTTATTCTTACCCGTCAATGGCCCAAGGAAACATCAGGTGATAATATTTCGTGATTTTCTCAGGACGAGAACAAGCCTGAGAGAAATTCTCCCAGGCCTGCTCCCAGCGAAACGGTTAAACACACATGTTACCTAAATTATATTTATCTTAACTGATTTTTTTAACTTAGTTAAAAACACCTGAAACATCGGCATGTGCTGCGATCAGAACTGTGCCGACTGCTCCAGCAGGAATCGGAATTACGATAGTTCCCAATCCGCCGCCTTTATAGGAAGTAAATCGTCCCGGTGCCGGGTTTCCATTTTTCAGGAAAGGTCCAAAATCGTTGTAGGTTTTTACGACCTGGATTTGAGCTTTTGTTACCATGAATCCGGAAATTACGGCATAAGATATATGAAGATCATCTCCATATTTACCAACCACCAAATTTCCCACATACTGATCCTGGCCTGCATAAAGCGGGAATGTTTGAGTTTGCGGTCCTGCTAAATTATATACTACATAAGTTGCCCAGTTGCTGCCATGGAATGGATTTACTCCAACACTTGCTGCTGCCCATGCCGTTTCAGTAGTGCAGACTGGTTCACATGGATCTATAACACAATCCTCAGCCAGTACGGAAGACATTCCTGTTGCCAGAAGCAGAAGCATTACCAGCAGCAGGCTGATTATTTTTTTAGATTTTCTCACTTCTCTCACCTCATAATATTGACTTTTTTAAGTACAATATATCCCCGCAGGATACCTATGAGCCTAAATTCATGTTTTTGATAAATCGAATAGTCACACTTTTCGTGTTCTTCCGATAATCCACCCCCATATTCAAGTGTTAAACAAGTAACTATAATGTCTTCGACGCTGTTCTTGTATTTCGAAAAAAAATGACCATAACATCAGACTTGCTGATATTTGGTCGGTTACGCTGCTGACTCCAGTCAGAAAAAGCGTCCACATTAATCTCTGACTTTCATGGTCCCCATTACAAATTTGTTTCTTAATTATATATTACCCATTTCGAATTTTATAAAACCTTCGGACATTTACAATAATCATCATTTATCCCTTTTTACAAAAACTTTAAACTTTCTTGAAATTTAGAAACAAAAATCCCCCATATGTCATGGAGGATCATTTATCAGCTTTTTTTGATTTGGTCGTCAGAAAGAGTGATTTTTCCTTCTTTAAAAAGTCTTCCTACAGCTCTTTTAAAAGCACTCTTACTCATATTGAATTCTGATTTTATTGCGCTGGGCTGACTTTTATCAGTGAAGGGAAGAGTTCCTCCCCGTTTGATCAGCTTCTCCATTATTTTCTTGGCATCATCTTCGATCTCGTTATGAGCTTCCTTGCGAAGGCTCAGGTCCAGCTTTCCGTCAGGCCGTACCTTTATGACTCTTGCATCCACAACTTCTCCGATATCGTAGATCC
>JAAXUP010000237.1 GCA_013335935.1 Eubacteriaceae bacterium
ATCAGACTGCATCTGAAGTATACGAAGCAGCATAAGTAATGAATGAGAACACTATAATATTTATTTAAAAAAGTTGGACATTTAATATTGCACTTTTTAAAAAGCACAAATGAATTAATACAAGTTGTTATTTTACTGACAGTGTGATAAAATTACCTATTGTGAAGTAAGCAAGCCAGATGATCGCATGTACAAATCCGCAAGGATGTACCTGAGGAAAGTCCGAGCTCCATAGGGCAGGGTGCCGGGTAATCCCCGGTGGAGGCAACTTTAAGGCTAGTGCAACAGAAAGTATACCGCCTGTGTGAAAACACAGGTAAGGATGAAAGGGCGAGGTAAGAGCTCACCAGCGGCCAGGTAACTGTCCGGCTATGTAAACCCCACCTGGAGCAAGACCAAGTTAGGACGAAAAAGCAGCTGCCCGCTGTGTCCAGTGGTAGGTCGCATGAACCTGGCGGTGACGCCAGGTCTAGATAGATGATCATCTAATACAGAACTCGGCTTATAGGCTTGGTTGCTTCAAAAAAAAACACCGGGAGGCAATACTTCCCGGTGTTTTTTTGGCTTCTTTCAGACGCCGATTTCTTCAAGCGCCTCTTTTTTGGCCGGAACAAATATGATCCTGCCGCAGTTTTCACAAGTAAAGGAAAGATCCTCTTCCTGACTTTTTACAACATGTGAGAATATGATTGAGAATTGCATATTACAGCCGCTGCAGACTCCATCCCGGTCTTTCACCACCACAGGATAAATATTCACTTTCCTTTTGTTATACATTTCAAGAGTTTCTTTGCAGGTTTGAGACTTCAGGGCTTCCATCTGATCGTAAATTACTTTCAGGACCCCCTCTGAGTCCTTTATTCTTTCAGCAAGGAGTTTCTTTTTCAGATGCACTTCCTGGCGTATTTCTTCCGTTTTTATTTTCATGTTCATAAGATTAGCCTTATCTACTTTCCTCTGATTCATTAGGCGCTGTATCATTTTTCGGATTTCTTCAAGCTTTTTCTTCATAGTATCTATATCAAACTGCAATGTGCTTATGGTCTTGGCTTTTTTTAAACTACCTTCATAAAGGAGTTCTTCAGACTCTAAGATTTTCTTTTCAAGTAATTGGTATTCTGAATTTTTTCTTTCGATGGATTCTCCGGATTCCTTGTACTGATCCAGTATATTTTGCATGGCTTCATTTATTTTATTATATTTCTTTATATCCTGTTCAATTTCCACCTTAACTTTAGAGATTCCTCTGTCGTGCTCGATTCCAGCGATTTTTTCTTCCAGGCATTGTATTTCCCATATTTTATCTATGTTTTTCATTTTATTACTCCTCTATTCAAATAGTTTAGTCCAATATTCCATTTGCCAAAACATTGATAACAATATCCTGATCGGTGTGGATTTCCTGCACACAGCATGACGCTTGATCAATTTCATTTATACGATTTTTATAAAATCATCTTCAACTTCCGATTTAATTATTTCTACTTGTAATTTATTCATCTCAACTCCCTCGGTAATTTTTTTCAGCAAGAGATCCTTTACGACTATTTCCGTTGGATAGTGTCCCGCATCAATTAGATAAATCCCCTTTTCCTTAGCTCTTTGAGCATCGTGATACTTGGTATCACCGGTGATCAGTACTTGTGCTCCCGCGAATTTGGCCTTGTCGATCATATCGGCACCTGCTCCGCTGCATATGGCTATTTTACTGATGGGACCCTCGCCGGCTCCCGATAATCTGATGTGATTAATATGCAGTCTTTCTTTAACAAGGGTCACCAGCTCTTCAATGGGCATTGACTTTTCAGGTTTCCCAGTGATCCCAAGTCCAGCGGTTCTTCCCTTGTTCTCCAGACGGTAGATATCATATGCTGGTTCCTCATAAGGATGTGCCTTGATCATCTCTCTGACAGCTTTCCCGAGGAAAGCTTCTTCCACCATCACTTCAACTTTTATCTCTTCTACAAATTCAACGCTTCCCTCATTGCCGATAAATGGTCTTGAGCCTGAAACAGGTAAAAATTGCCCTTTACCGCCTGA
>JAAXUP010000052.1 GCA_013335935.1 Eubacteriaceae bacterium
TTGCTGGATATATGATACAGTTTCCCATCTTTGATGAATTTTGTTCCCGTTTCAATGAAACAGAAAGTGATGTCATGACTGACGCATTCCTTTTGAAGATTTTTTACCCAATCAAAATCACAAGGTCGGGCACCATCATAGTTTTCACCACCACAAATTACCTGTTCAATCTGTCCGCCTGAAAGATATTTCTCAATGCTGACGGCTCCAATAAAAGGGGCACACATAATCCCTTTATGCTTAAAAGGCAGCTCTAACAAAATTGGTATTCTTTCATCGGCTCGTAACTGATTTTCACAAGTGACATTAAAGAAAACATTATCCCAGCCATTACCCCAGTCGTATGGGAGACATTCCTTTACTCGCTGCGGACGTTTAGTCAGTAGAAAGAATTTTACATCTTTTCTCTGACGCATGATGTCCCAGGCTTCGTTACGCCACCGATCCGCCTCTTCTAGAAAAAAATCTGAGGTCATACATACTCGAATCAATTCACCGCTTTTAATTTTATAATTTCCTTGCCGATCCCTTTGTATAGGATAGCGAAAACTTGCTTTTACTTTGTATATATCTGAACCGTTTTTCTGATGCATTCTATCCAGGAAATACATATAGCAATGCTGACAGCCCTCACTGCATTTTACACAACCGTGCCATGGATTCCATATATCATGCACCGCATAAAGCCTCACTTTCCGCCGAATATAAAAGCTGATTCAAAACATTACCGATGTCATCATTGATATAGATAGACTTTTCCTCAATTTCACAAGGAGCCTTTGCCTGACCATGATTGATGCAGGCATAAGAGGCATCCTTCCATGAATTTGTCATCTGCCAGAATGGGTATTTGATAATTCCTGGGGTGTTATACCCGGTCCCAAGTTCCAAAAAAAGTACCTTATGGTTCTTGCATCTGCGCAGGAATTTTTCATATCGCTCAGCTGCAATGAGCCATCCTTCATTTTCCACAAAACGACCGTCAGAACGCAGGTTCATTGTCATTGCCTTCCCACAATGTGGACAAATCGGCAGAACCTCTGATGAAATTCTCATGTCCTTTTGGGCATCCAACATTTTTCTTACCATATCCTCATTCTCAAAAGTCTCCTGGCAGCAGGGTGTACTGCACTGGAACAATCCGTAATCCCCCTGTGTATAAAATAAGCGATGCCTATCAAAGCCCGTCTTTTGAAAACAATGATCCACATTGGTGGTCAGCACAAAGTAATCTTTGTTTTTAACCAATTCATACAGATTCATGTATACAGGTTTCGGTGCATCCATATATCGGTTCACAAAGATATATCGGCTCCAATAGGCCCAATGTTCTTCCATGGTTTTATATGAAAAAAATCCCCCAGTATACATATCGTGGTAACCATATTTTTCTTCGAAATCTGAAAAGTGTTTTCTGAACCGCTCTCCATCATAAACAAAACCTGCTGATGTAGAAAGGCCAGCACCGGCACCGATTATAACCGCTTCGGCTTCATTTATGGCAGCTTGCAATTTATGGATTGGATCCAGGCGATCGCTCATAGATTTCTTGGCCCATATCTTTGGAAACATTAGATCTCACCTTCTTTACATATACATTTCTCTTTATATAATCTTTAACTGTTATTCAGCTGCTTCTTCATTTGGGATAATGGAACTCTCCTGTCTTGTTTTTGTATAACGATGTATTTTTGATGTTCTGTCTTTTTGTACTCCTCTGGAATAGGGAATCTCTGGATACCCGAAACCAACGATCAGCTTCTTATAATGGTTGTCCGGGATGCCCAGCATTTTTCCAGCTTCCGTTGCAATTTCCTGTAATACATCAGACGGGTAGCTCATGATGATCGTTCCAAGCCCAAAAGCATTTGCAATCAGTTCAAAGTAAGTTGTTGCAATATTGCAGTTCACCTTGGAATCCTCGGTCCATTTACCTTCACATTTTTCATGGGCAATGAATAAATGTGGTGCACCGCAAAATAGTAAATCATTTTTTCGAACAGTCTTTTCTGACTGTTTCATCTTGCTATAATAAAAGTCGCTGAAGCTGGATGTGTATATATGCTTTTTTGCACACAAATCCATTTTATCATAAGCAAGCTTCCATATTTCTTTCACTCGGTCTTTATCATCAATGACCGTATACTCTACATTGCAGGAATTGCCCCCGGTAGGCGCTGCGGACATCGCACTCAATATCCTGGTTATCGTCTGCGGATCAACATTTTTATTCAGAAATCTCCTGCAAGAACGACGGTTCACTATAAGCCGTTCCATATAATTTCCCATTTCTGATGGAGGCGGCAACAAAGAATCCTCTGGTTTTTTATCAAAAATCGATATGGCTCCCTGTGGGCACACGGCTAAACAGTGCTGGCATCGCCAGCAGCCTTTCCAACCATAGCGTTCAAATTCTTTCATCGTTGGATAGCCGTCTTTTCCAAGTTCTATCACCATACCCGTGCAAGTGTTGACACACATTCCACACTGAATACATTTGGCTTTATTCACCTCAAAATGCGTTTTTTGTTCGATTCCCATGGTACCTCCTATACTCGAAGAATTTAAGTTATTCAAGGTGCATTCCGCTCCTTGTACTTTACATTTTAATTGTCTTTCGCAAATAATATAAGTACGCACTATTTTATTTGGATACTCATCTTTTTGTAACGAATGGAGGATTTGCTTGCCGTCCATCTCTTAATACATTAAAATTTGCATGTAACATAAAAAGAAGAAATCCAACTTAATCGATTTTCTTCTTTTTTGCGTTTGATTTATTTTTTGAATTTCCATTATTGAAATTAGGCTACACTACTTCAATTAGCGAATAAATCCGCCAATCGGTACCATGTAGACAGCATTAAAACCATCTAATATTTTTTTAACTTCATCATTTGGATTGCCATAAACGACAAAGCCCGTTGCATCACCAGTTTCCATTAATCTTGCTGCGTACTGACTTAAAAACGTTGCTAAATGTGTTAATGTTGCTTCTGAATCTTCATAACGTTCGTGTATATGGCACTTTTTGTTATCCTCACTTATTGTCCATTCATAAGCCATTGTCCCTGATTCATTTGCTTTTGTCGCCTCTACCATTTCTAACATTATTTTTTTTAGGTTATCTATTTGTCCTTCTTTTATAGTAAGTTCAAATATCCAAAATACATTCTGGGTCATAACAACATTCTCCTTTTTATTTTATTGATATTTTAAGTATACCGTTTCACACACATAATTAAAGTACGCACCTTTTTGTTACTAAGGCATTGAGGCGATATTTAGCTTGAAAATTAGTCGCAGATTTTCTCTTTGTCGATACATCGCATTGTGAATTAGCTTGAGACTTCGACCCAATTCTACTTTGATGTAAGTTCTTCTATCAAAAATATATGCTTCAGTATCTATTTAGGCAATAAATAGATACTGAAGCTTTAGTTGTACTTGAAACTACCACAAAATGATACGATGCACACCCCTTGTCTAAAGTCCAACGATTTGAGAAAGAGGGGGGGTGTGCAAAATACTTCTTTAAAAACTAGCCTCCTGCAATTGGCGGTAAAATTAAAAATATATCTTCTGCATTTAAAATACCCTCTAAGCTTACTGAAAAAGATTCACTTAATATAATAATAAAAAAGTTAAATGCTAAGTTTAAAAAATCGAAAATGACAATATCATTGGATATAGGAGATGTCGCCTTTAGAGTAGAAGAATACTACAAATCTTACTTGCAAGCAAGCAAGGCGCTAAAGGCAATCGAATCCTTTGATAAAAAGGAACGCGTGTTATTTTTTGATGAACTGGGGTCTTTGACTATTTTGGTTGATTCACACAATGATAAAAACCTTCTTGAATTTATGAATCAAACTCTTAACCCACTAATTGACTATGATATAAAACATGATTCTGATTTATTAAAAACATTGGATTACTACTTGCGCTATGATAGCATCCGTAAAACAGCAGAAACAATAAATTTATCATTAAGTGGATTAAAATATCGGCTAAATAAAATTAGAGATTTTGGGTACAATCTACAGTCTCTCCAAGAACGTTTTGATTTACAACTTGCTATCAAAATTTATCAAATCACTCAATAAAGTCATCCAAGTATTCAGGATCCAGCCTACATTCTCTCTATTTAAAACGTGGGAGGTCATACAGCGACCATTTCTCAAAAGGCTCGCATTTAGCATCTATTTTTTCATAAAGGATAAAATAACATTATCTCAACTATACAATTATAATTTACAACTCGAAGGAATCATCATGGATTGGATCCAAATCCAACCACACCGAAGCTTCAGTATCACTATGATTTACTTCATGGTGCTATTGAGATGATTTGAATATTTGAAGTATTGTATGTGAATTTTTCACAATTTTAAAAAGCCGAAACTCTAAAATATAAGGATTTCGGCTTTCAACACTTAATTGTTATGGTCAATTTATTATTTTTAATTACTACTTTAGAAGTGTTCCCAAGGTACCAGACTTTTTCATAAGGAAAATAACGTTTATGCTACTGTAGTTATATCTGATTCAGACTCTTCATTATTAGAAGCTTTCATCTTCTTTACATTTCTGTAAAGTAATATTGAAGAGATAAAACCGATAATTGTAATTACAATCATGTAAGTGAATATCTTTTGATATCCAGCGATACCAGGATACTTATCCATCCAATTTCCAATTAGGGTATATATAAAAGCTTCTGGTATAAATCCGATGAATGATACAAATCCCATTGCTGAACCACTGTAGGTAATCGGAATTCTGAGTTCATCAATTGCTGCAAAATATACACCTCTGAGCATAAATAAGGATAACCCTGTGGCAATCATGAATGCAATAAATATGCCAATATTTGACGGATCTGCAGGAATAAACAAATATGCTGTGTAGCATATCACCGGAACAATGGAGGTGAAAAATAAAACCTTAACATTAGAACCAATTTTATCAGCAATTAATCCACTGACGATTCCACCGACAAGGGCAAGACCATATATCCTTATAAGCCCAAGTAATGCTGCCAGTGAAGCTGATACATTAAAAAATTCAGTCAGATAAGGTGTTAAATACGAATATGAATCATAAACAGATATCGTTGAGAAAATTATAATTGCAAGCAACCAAAGATTTGGTGTTTTTACGATTTTCTTAATGTCGTCAAATTTTACCCCTGCTGCTTTTTCCGTATTGTCTTCTGAGGGTTTATGATCAGGAATAAAAATCCATGCTAGAACCGCACTTAAGATCGTCAAAATAGCATACCCAATTATTGCCCATCTCATGGAAAGAATACCCGCACCACTTGTATTGAAAATATACAGTATTATCATTCCATACAGTATCGGCATTAAACCAGTTCCACTTTCCCGAAGCCCGAAAAGCTTTCCTTGTTCATCACTGTCACCAAGTAGGCGAACAGCCTTCAACATTGCTGTCCAAAAAGAAACTGCCGTAAAAATACCGTACATTACATAAATCACGATGAGCATAGGATAAGATGGGAAGGTTGACATATAGAACCCAACTAGTCCCATACCTAACAATGAGAAAGAAATGAGCTTTCTTGCTGAAAATTTATCTGCAAGAACTCCACCCGGAAAGTATCCAATCATGCTAATAAATCCGAAAATGCTCATTAGTATACCCATTTGAGTATTCGTAATCCCTGTAGCTTCAAGGAGCACATCATAATAATTATAGCTAATATATGGCACTTCAAAAATAGTACTAGCCGCCATAACAATTGCAAAAAGAGCAAGATACTTCTTAATTGTAGACTGTTTCTTATTTTCCATTTTCTATACCTCTTTTCTATTATATTCTTTCTTTATATTCAATAGGTATAAATTCATCAAGTAATTCATTTTGTTCTTTTGTGATTTCAGGTGGCTGAAAACTATCAATTCTCTTCCTTGCAATATCCGCAGCCACTTTACTGATAGGAATATCTCCATTGACATGCCAAGCATTTGGATCGTGTTTTTCGAACACATTTGCAAGTAAAAAATCTTCTTTGTAAATCTTGGGAGTCCTAACTTTTATGAATGAACCCCTAGGTCCAACCTTTTTAATGATATCAAAGAATCCATTTTCTTCATTGGTGTTGATTCCCTGGCACATCCTCAATGCAAACCTTGCAGTTTCTTCGTCCAAAATAAACTTCTCGTAACTGAAGATATTAAATGAACCCATAATACCAAACGCATGAAGAATTAAATCTGCACCTGCCTCGTACGTTGCATTAAGAGTCATCATAGTTTCTGCTCCAGCCTGATAATCACTATCTTTTGCGTCGCTGAGGCTACCTCCTGTTCTGCAGGGCAGGTTGTAGAAATCTGCCATTGCTACCGTTGCAAAGATCATTAGAGCTGTTTCAGCAGAACCTATACTTAGGATCACACTTCTTAAATCCGTTGAAACAGAGGTGTTACCATAAATTATTGGTACACCTGGCTGAGCAATCTGGGATAACACTATTCCTGCCAGTACTTCTGCATTTGTCATTGCGAGCGTTGAGTAAACAGAATGTGGCGCAGTAAGTGCAGGCATTGCACAAGGTGTAATCCATATAGGCTGGTTTTCACTACAATATGCAAGCATTTTTTCTAGTGGAGCAAAATCAAAACAAAGTGGTGATAGCGAATTAACACAATATGTATTCACATATTTATCTGTCCCTTCAACCCCCTCAAACCTTCTGATCAGATTAATAGACCGAACAGTTTCATCAAACAACTTATCAGGTGGTACTCTAAATGTGTCAGGATCGTAACAACCTGTTGTTGGACTATACTTCAACATCATTGCTGTACTTGCATACATCTTCTGATTTTCTGTAAAATGCTTAGTGTCTGGAAAAAAGTCCATGTAATTATAGTCAATCAGCGGACTGGTTGAAGAAAGCTTAAAGAGATCGACTATATCTCTATTTTCTGTTCTTCTTATTGTATTATCTTCGGATACATAAACACATCCACAAGCAGGCATATTAAGTCTACTTCCATTACCTATTGTGACCGAACCTTTTGTTGAGTATTGTTCAATGGTAGGTGGACATGTTTTAAGACAATTCATAACTGTTTTTTCATCGATAAAAACGGTCTGGTCTACGACTTGCAGTCCATATTTTCTAAACAGATCAATTGCCTTCTCATTTTCAAAGCGCACCCCAATTTCACTTAGTATTCGCAATGATAGTTCATGAATGTGTTTTATGTCGTTATCAGATACATGATGAGAATATTTTTTCATAATAAAACCTCCATTTCAATATTTGGTAGTATAAATCGTTTACATTGTTTCAAGAATCAAATTTGAACCGGTTAACTTTGTACTTTTATTATAACACGCCGCATCTCCATGTCAAGTAAATTTAACCCGGTTAATATTATTTTTTCTAAGTACTTGTTACAGTGATAAATAATGATATATAATTCATGAAAGGAGGTATGATGATGGAATACAAAAAAAGTGAACAGATAAGAAATAATTTATTAAAGGCGGCCAAACATCAGTTTTACGAAAATGGTTTTGAAAAAACTACCGTGAGAAGTATCGCTAAGGAAGCAGGTGTTAATCATGCTCTTGCTTATTATCATTTCGATGGAAAATATGATTTAGCACATAAAATTATAGATGAGTACCATGTTAAATCTGAAGTATGTTTTACTCCCTATATGCAGGATGAAGAAAATTTATTATTAAAGCTTTTGACATTATATCGTTTTAGTCTCCGCGAAATATACAACAGTAAAAAGGACTTTGATTTTTATATAGCAGTTTATCAAAAAGTATATTATGACGCTGACCTTATAATCCATCTCAAGGAGATTCTAAATCAATACGGAATTGATATTGAGGATAAAAAATTAGAAATTGCTACTATTACAAGTTCAGTATCATGGGGACATCTTTATTCAGACAAAAATATGTCTAATCAAAGATCCACTCTCACAAATCGAGATATTATTGATGCAATTGATATTATGAGGTGGACTTATTTGGGTTTTGAAAAGCAGTATATTGAAGATATGATTGAAAAATCATATGAAATATTAGAGAATATTCCCATGCATCATCTAAGAATTTTGGAGTATTGATGCCAAATAGAGAGAATTTTTATTAGATCAAGGCATACTGAAACTTAAGATAATTTGATTTAATAAAGGCTATAATTGAAAAACGGCTAAGAAATCCCCATCTATATAGTAATCCAATTGATTAACAGCAGGGTTTCAGAACTATTTCAAAGTATATCGATGATTAGAAACGATTGGACCGAAAGAATGTAATAGAAACTTTTTTAGACAAAAAAAATAGTCTATCAAGATAAGATAGACGCTATTTTAAAAATGGGGTAAATTGGTGGAGGCGAGGGGAATCGAACCCCTGTCCGAAAGCATATTCACAAAAATTTCTCCGAGTGCAGTCATTGATTTAGATCTCGTCCTCAAAGACCTCCAATGACAGAGTTCTTATCGGACCAGCCTCAGTTGTTCGCTTTAGAGTCGAGACACCCAATAAAACGGTTCCCTGCTAAGATGACGCCCGGGTCCCAAATCGCAGGTCTTCTGGGTCGGACGTAGCTGCGATTAAGCAGCTAGTGCGTAATTATTTTTTGCGTTTAAATTTAGTTTGCCAATTTTAACGATGTTCGGCGCATCGACTCGCTACTCTTGCTTCAACACCCCCGTCGAAGCCATTGCGCCCCCGGGTTAGTCACTAGTCACTAGACTCTAGTCCCTAGATTATGCATGTATTTTGGGTCATTTTATGTAAGTATTAGTCGAATTATTCAACGATTTGATCAATCCACCCAATATTTTACCAACTTCATTAATTCTATCAATAAATCTGTTTAAATCGTCCTTATTAATATAACCTAACTCATTAGCGATGTATAGAAAACTTTTAGTTTCCTCTAAGGAACCTTTTGACATAAACAGAAAATGGATAAAATCTTTGTCAGTATTTCTTCCCGAACCTTCAGCGATATTCGCACAAACAGAATTTACTGCTCTTCTTATTTGACTGGACATAGCATATTTTTCTGACTCAGGAAATTTATATAACAATTCATAAATATCGACGATCAGGTCTTTGGATTTTTGCCAGACGATTAGGTTTTCGAATTTTCTGTCCATAGGCGGTTAGTCTTCATTTCTGCTGTCGACTCTTGATGCTTTCAGGATACGCCGTTCGGCGTCTCTTTCGGCGATGTCATGGCGTTTGTCATGGGTCTTTTTACCTTTCGCCAGGGCAAGTTCCATCTTGACATTGCTCCCTGAGAAATATAGGCTCAGGGGGACAAGGGTATATCCCTGTAGTTGTTTAAGGCTGAAGAGCTTTCTGATTTCCGCCTTATGCATCAATAATTTTCTGATTCGCAAAGGATCCTTGTTGAAAATATTTCCCTGCTCATAGGGACTGATATGCATATTGAAAACGAACATTTCTCCATTTTTGATATCGGCATAACTGTCCTTAAGATTGACCTTACCTGCTCTTATGGATTTGACCTCGGTGCCGAATAATTCTATTCCCACTTCGTAGGTCTCCTCTATGGAGAAGTCGTGCCGGGCTTTTCTGTTTAATGCAATTGTATTTGGTCCTTTTTTCATGATACACCTCAGTAATTATCGCGCATTATATTATTATAGCACATACGTTCTCAACTATCAACGACCTCAAAATCAATCTGACTTAAAGGGATACTGACCTTAGCTACTTTAACGCTGATGTGCTGACCCAGCCGGTATATTCTCTTGGTTCGCTCTCCGATAAACCGGTGATGCTTTTCATCATAGACATAATAGTCATCCTTAAGATCCTGGATTCTGACCAGCCCTTCGATGGTATTTGGAAGCTCCACGAAGAAGCCAAAGGAAGTCACACTGGAGATGATCCCGTTGAAGGTTTCCCCAACTTTGTCAGCCATATACTGAGTCTTCTTCAGGTCGTCGGTATCCCGTTCTGCCCGCTCTGCAAGCCTTTCTCGCTCTGACGTATGGTCAGCCGCCTCCGGCATGATTTTTTCCAGTTTGCTGATCCGCTTATCCGACATCTTCTCCTCCAGCATATATCCCATGACACGATGGATCATCAGGTCAGGGTATCTCCTGATTGGGGAGGTAAAGTGGCAGTAGTACTTGGCAGCTAATCCGAAATGGCCTGTGTTTTCAGCAGAATACCTTGCCTGCTGCATAGCCCTTAAGGTCAGCCTGGAAAGAAGGTTTTCCTCTTCAGAACCTTTGATGCTTTCCAGGAATTCCTGGATTTGTCCCGGTCGGATTTCCTTGCTTTTACTCAGCTTATAGCCGAAGCCTGACACGAATTCCCTGAGGGCTTCAAGCTTCTCATTCTTTGGATCCTCATGTACCCTGTAAAGAAAGGGCAGGTTTGACCAGAACATCAACTCGGCAACGGTCTCATTTGCCACCAGCATGAACTCTTCGATGATTTTATGGGAAATCGTTCTTTCATAAAGGATGACATCGATGGGTTTGCCGTTGTCGTCAAGGATGATCTTTGATTCCGGAAAATCAAAATCAATGGCTCCCCGTTTTTCTCGTCTCTCTTTTCTAAGGATCAGCGCCAGCTCCTCCATGAGCTTGAAATCACCGATCAAATCGCTGTATTTTTCACTAAGTTCCTGACTCGTTCCTGCAAGGATATCCGATACATCCTCATAAATCATCCTTTCATTGATATCGATCACCGACTTGAAAATCTCATGGGCAACCACTTTGCCTTTGTCGTTGATTTCCATCATGCAGGTGAATGCAAGCCTGTCCTGTTTGGCATTCAGGCTGCAGATTCCGTTGGATAATTTGGGCGGCAGCATGGGAATAACCCGGTCAGCCAGGTAGACGCTGGTTCCTCTGGCATAAGCTTCCTTATCAAGAGGGGTGCCTTCCTTCACATAGTGGGTGACATCCGCAATATGCACTCCCAGCTCGTAGTTGCCGTTTTCAAGCTTCCTTACCGAAACGGCATCGTCAAGGTCCTTGGCATCCTTGCCGTCAATGGTGACCATCCTCAGGCTTCTTAAATCCCTGCGTCCTTCAGACTCCTCTTTGGATACTTTCTCAGGAATTTCATGAAGCATCGCTTCAACCTCCGGAGGAAAATCCGTGGAAAAATCGTATTCCCTGATGATCGACAAGATATCGATCCCCTTGGTTCCCGGTTTCCCCAGAACTTCGATGACCTTTCCTTCGGGATTTCTGTCGCCCTCCGGCCACAGGGTGATATCCACAACAACCTTTTCCCCATTTTTAGCTTTATTGCTTTGAGCTATTGGAATATAGATGTCCTTGCATAACTTATCGTTATCCGGAACAACGAATCCGTAGTTTCGATTCATTTGGAAGGTACCCACGATTTTTTTGTGGCCTCTTTCCAGGATTTTAAAAACTTCTCCCTCGTCCCGCTTTACGCCTGTTTTTTTGATGATTTTTACTAAAACCGTGTCCTTGTCCAGGGCGCCGTTGAGGTGTGATGCACTGATAAAGATGTCATTTCCGATCAGGGCATCCTCTGGGATCACAAAGCCAAAACCTCTTACATGACCCTGAAGCGTACCTTTTACATAAACGCCTTTTGGGGGCATGATGTATTTGCTTTTTTTATTTTTAATGATTTCCCCGCTGCCTACCAGCAGATCCAGGGTATTTTTAAACGTGTCCCTGTCGCTTCTGCTTTTTATGCCAAACAGGTTAAGCAATTCCTTATAGCCCGTGGCTTTGTATTCTTCTCCGGACATGACCTTCAGAATAATATCTTTGAATTTCATGCACTCACCTCCTAATCTATTTCACTCGAAAAGCTAGACAATGCTTTACTATCATATAAAATAATTGTAGTACAGATAGAGCTGGGCAATGATCATAAGGGGTATCCCGTACATGAACACTGGCTTTCTCGTTTTATGGGAAAACAGCTGCATCCCAATGAGACTTCCGATCCCGCCACCGATAAGGGCAACCGATAACAATACCTTTTCAGGCACCCTGTACTGATGCCGTACTGCCCTGAATTTGTCGAAGGCCATCAGCATAAAGCCAATAACATTCAGTATTATAAAGATGATCATACTTTCGTTTAATATCATGTTAATTCCCTCTAACCTTATTTTATCATATTATCAAATTAATCGAAACATCATTTCGTGCCTGATCGGCGAGACAAACGAAACGTCCCGCTGTCTAAACGAAACGTCCCGCTGTCTATCCCGCTGTCTATAAAAGAAAAAGCCTCCACTATGTGGAGGCAATATAATTATTCTTACAGGAACAGTGGTGCAAATACCAATGATACGATTGTCATCAGCTTGATGAGGATATTGATTGAAGGTCCTGAAGTATCCTTGAAAGGATCTCCTACCGTGTCTCCAACAACAGCCGCCTTGTGGGCTTCGCTGCCTTTTCCTCCATGCTCACCGCTTTCAATATATTTCTTGGCATTGTCCCAGGCTCCCCCTGAGTTTGCCATCTGAATCGCTACCAGTACGCCTGTTACAGTAGCACCTGCTAATAGTCCGCCTAAAGCGTATTTGCCCAGGATTAAACCTGTTGCTAAAGGTAAAATTACAGCCATAAGACCAGGCACGACCATTTTTTTCAATGCAGCTGTTGTTGAGATATCAACGCATCTTGCATAGTCAGGTTTGCCAGTTCCTTCCATGATTCCAGGAATCGTTTTGAATTGTCTTCTAACTTCCTCGATCATTTCATTGGCTGCACTTCCAACCGCTTCCATGGTAAGGGCTGAGAAGTAGTAAGGCGCCGCGCCTCCGATGAATACCCCTGCGATTACCAAAGGATTCAGAAGGTCGATTGCCTCAAGGCCTACCGCCTGAGAATAAGAAACGAACAATGCAAGGGCAGTTAACGCCGCTGAACCGATGGCAAAACCTTTACCGATTGCTGCCGTTGTGTTTCCAACAGAGTCAAGCTTGTCAGTGATCACTCGTACTTCTTTAGGAAGTCCTGCCATTTCGGCAATACCGCCGGCATTGTCGGAAATCGGGCCATACGCATCAACTGCAATGGTGATTCCAACGATGGAAAGCATACCTACCGCTGAAAGGGCGATACCATATAAACCTGCATAATTATAAGCCACAAGGATCGCGATAACGATGCCTAAGACAGGAAGCGCCGTTGAATACATTCCCACGGCAAGACCGCTGATGATGGTGGTAGCAGGTCCGGTTTCCGCCTGCTTGGCGATCTTTTTAACCGAACTATAATCAGAGGAAGTATAGAATTCCGTGATCTGTCCGATGGCTATTCCCACCAAAAGACCGGCAACGATTGCGATGAATTCTCCGAATCCGTCAGATTCGCTGATTCCAGTCAAGAAAAACTTGCTTAAGAAATAGGTTGCGACG
The DNA here is from genome assembly GCA_013335935.1 of Eubacteriaceae bacterium. GTDB lineage: Bacteria > Bacillota > Clostridia > Eubacteriales > Alkalibacteraceae > JAAXUP01. Next base: position 13,415 of record JAAXUP010000052.1, read on the forward strand.
ATTACTAAAATACCGCTTACATAAGTAGCATTTTTAAGGGCTTTGTGCGGGTCTGATTTCTCATCACCTTTTACAAAGAACGTTGCAATGATGGATGCGCCTACTCCAACTGCCGATAAAACCACCGGGAAAAGGATTGCGTTAAGCTCACCAACATAAACCAGTGCGCCCAGGGTGATGGCAGAAATAATCGAACCAACATAAGACTCAAAAAGGTCGGATCCCATACCTGCAACGTCACCAACATTGTCTCCTACGTTATCAGCGATAACTGCAGGATTACGGGGGTCATCTTCAGGAATGCCAGCTTCAACTTTTCCTACAAGGTCAGCTCCAACGTCAGCAGCTTTTGTATAAATACCGCCGCCAACACGTCCAAAAAGAGCGATGGAAGAAGCACCAAGGCCAAAACCAGTAATGATTGTAGCATCCTGGAATATGATATACAGTACACCAATTCCTAAAATACCCAAACCAACTACACACATTCCCATAACCGCGCCGCCTGAGAATGCAATTTCAAGGGCTTTGTTCATTCCGGAAGTTCTGGCTGCATTAGCCGTTCTTACATTGGCTTTTGTTGCAACTTTCATTCCAAAAAAACCAGCTAATACGGAAAATCCAGCTCCAAGCAGGAAGCATAATGCCGTTTTGATTCCAAGTCCGGGAGTGATCGTAAGGATAGCAAATAGAACAATAACAAATATGATAATATACTTATACTCTCTTCTTAGGAACGCCATAGCACCTTCTTCAATATAAGATGCGATTTCTTTCATTCTGTCTGTGCCCGCGTCCATTTTGCTTACTTTCTTAGCCAGAAAATAAGCAAAAAGAAGGGCCACAATGCCCATAATCGGGGCTGAATACATTAACTCCATTGTGTAAAATTCCTCCTTTTAATTAGGTTATTTGATTACAGATAACAGGAAAGCTGACAGCATAAAAACAACTGCTGAAACAGTAGTGGCTTTTTCCAGGATCGCTTCATATCCTTTTGATTTCTTCTTACCGAAAAGGCTTTCCGCTCCTCCTGCAATCGATCCAGATAGTCCTGCACTTTTACCTGGTTGTAACAAGATGCTTGCGATCAGGATCAAACCTGAAATGATGATTAATGCGATTAATATAGTATCCATATTATACCTCCCTGAATGGTCAACAAATGTATTTTAACATAATACACGTTTAATATCAATTGTATTTTACTAAAATTGTATGTAATCGTATGACATATTAAATAAAAAGAGTGCTCTTTATATAAGAGCACTCAACTTATATGTTATCTTTTTAGGTTATAGAAAGTATCTATTCCGTCATATTGAGCTGATTCCCACAGCTCTTCTTCGATTCTTAACAGTTGATTGTATTTCACGACTCTGTCAGTTCTTGAAGGAGCTCCTGTTTTTATCTGTCCTGCATTTACTGCAACAACCAGGTCAGCGATGGTTGTATCTTCCGTTTCACCTGATCGGTGTGATACGACTGCTGTGTATCCGGCTTTTTTCGCCATTTCGATGGCATCCAGGGTTTCAGTCAGTGTACCGATCTGATTTACTTTTACAAGGATTGAATTAGCAATGCCTAAGTCGATACCTTTTTTAAGTCTTTCCGTGTTTGTAACAAACAAATCGTCACCAACAAGCTGAACTTTTTTGCCAAGTCTGTCTGTCATGACTTTCCAGCCATCCCAGTCATCTTCAGAAAGGCCGTCTTCGATGGATATGATCGGGTATTTTTCGATCATCG
>JAAXUP010000238.1 GCA_013335935.1 Eubacteriaceae bacterium
CCGCTCGTCAGTACTATCAACGCTCCAAACAAAAGTAAGGTTAATATTATCGGCAGCAGCCAAAACTTTTTTCGAACTTTTAAAAAGCCCCATATGTCGCGCAAAAATTCCACAGGTGTTCTCCTCGGTTAGTATGGATTTTCAATATCTTTAGACGTGAATTGGTAATCCCGAATTTTGAATACCGAATTTTTTCCTTTTTTCCATTCCTGTAACTGCAGGGCGTCTTTTCCCATTACTCTGCGCAAAACGCCGACAGGCAGGACTAAAACAAAGAATATTACCGTCAAAATTATCTTGGACATTACGGTTCCCAGCAGGTGGGATAGTCCAAGCCATATTTTGGCCACCGGCCTGTATAGTACCGGCCTTATCATGTTCACCAGCAGAAGTAAAACTGCTATGGAAACAAACTGCTGTTTATTGCCGGCAATGGCGATAAGCAAACTTATCAATACCATCGCCATGCCGGTATCTTTGGCCTGCTCAGGTGTGATGCTCCGTGGAATATATCCTTTTATTCGATTATAAATTTTATTTATCATTTTTTTTCTATATCACAAAAATGTTTAAAAGTATTAAGTTTGAAGCAAATTTCCCCTGTTTTTTTCTTGACAAAAAGATTTGTGCTGTTGTCAACTATGCAAAGTAAAAGGTCGTCTCACGCAAGAGGATGTTGGGCTCGAGCAGTTAAGGATCTTCTTTTACCGGTAATTAATAAAACTATCAGGCGGTTTGTACATTAATGCTGAAATTTTTCAAGAAGGAATACTTATACAGTGTTGTTTTAACAGTTGTCGGTGTTGTAGTAGCCCTGTTGATATGTGAATTTGGTCTGCGCGCCTATTTTTCCATCAAAAGCAAAAACGACAAGTATTATGTCTGGCCTCCCAATTTACGCAAAGTTTTTAAGCCGACGCCGGGAACAATGCCCGGTGTTAACGGTATTGCACATTTTAATGTTAATTCCGACGGCATGAGGGGAGATGAAATTTCTTCAGGGAAACAATACAGGATATTGACCATCGGAGGAAGCACTACGGAGTGTCTTTTCCTTGATCAGGAAAAATCATGGCCCTATGCCTTGCAGAAGAAATTGAATAATCTTAGTATGTCGAAATTCTGGGTTGGAAATGTCGGCAAAGCCGGCCTGAGTACGAGAGAACATTTCATGCATATGAAATATCTGCTTCCGCAATATTCTGAAATTGATGCGGTCATCATTTTAGTCGGGTGCAATGATCTGACAAGACGGCTTATCGAAGATAAAAAATACGATCCTGATTTTTTGGATCATTATGAATATTGGAAGCACCGGCTAATCAAAGGGGCATTTTCCGAAACCCCGTATTATAGAGGAAAGTATAGATTCCGGAGCGGTTACTATGATGAGTTGGCCGTCGGCAGTGTCATCAAACAATCTATGGACATGTATTCCAGACGTAAAATGATTCAGGATGAAGCCGGTAACATGTTTATCAACTTGCGCAATCTCCGGAAAGAAGCATTGAAAATAGTGGAAGATTTGCCGGATTTAAATTCCGGTCTGGAAGAATATAAAAGAAATATTAATGCAATAATCGATATTGCTCAGGCCCGATCCGTTCGGATTATCTTTATGACGCAACCTTCCTTATGGAAGAAGGAGATGACTGATGAAGAAAAAAATCTACTCTGGTACGGGTGGATAGAAAGTCAGAAATCCAGGAAGTACTATTCAGTGGCGGCTTTGATGAGAGGGATGCAAGCTTATAATGATACTCTGTTGCAGGTCTGCAGGGCTCGGGGTATAGAATGCATTGATCTGGCAAGAGAACTTCCCCGAAGCAGCACAATGTTTTATGATGATGTTCACTTTACCGATAAGGGATCATTGATGACGGCTGATGTCGTCAGCGAATACTTCAGAAAACATCCTGGTTCAAAATAATTCTTGTGGAATAAAACGAAGAAAAAAATGCGAAAATCGATATTGATTGCTTGATTATTGGAAAACACAAAAAAAGAGCGGGAATTTTCCCGCTCTTTTAGTTT
>JAAXUP010000239.1 GCA_013335935.1 Eubacteriaceae bacterium
TGAGTGGCGATGACATCTATTCCACCAATGCAAACCGCAGTTGGTGTGCTTCACATCACATTGTGCATGGGTTTAAAAGGATAGGACGTGCAGGCAAATACGAGGACCAGCGAAAAGCAATAGCTTCGGTTCTTCGCAAAGAGAGGGCTACGCGAATAGAAGGTAGCTTTGGGACAGAGAAAGAGATTATGTTTTGTAGAAAATCATAGCCCGGACCATGAAAAATGAGATGCTCTGGATATTGTTCGGGGTTCACAACGCCAATGCTGTTCGAATTGCTAGGCGAATGCTCCAGAAAAAACCCGTTCAACAAGTCGCCTGATCAAAAATAATATCACATACGTCTGATAGGTAATATTTCACAGGGCACGTTATGCTTGCGTGATAACTGTATTTGTACTTTCCTCTCAAAAAAATTGTTTGTCAAGACTAAAAAAAAAGAGCACTAAACGATTCTTGGGTAGTGTTTAATTAACTGTGTAAAGGAGCCCGCGGCAGGCGACCGAGAATTAGTAAATTTACACAATTAATTAAAAGATGGACGAAAACTTAAAAAGAGCACTAAGAGAGCATTTGGGCAAAGCGAAATCTTCAAAGGGATTATCAGAAATGCTCCAGGAACTATTCAAAGAAGCTGTTCAAGAGTTATTACAAGCAGAGATGGAAGAACATCTTGGCTATGAAAAACATGCTTCCAACAGCAACCAGTTCCCTAATAATCGGAATGGGAAAGCCCGAAAAACCATTAAAAGCAAGTATGGGGAAACCGAGATTGAGGTTCCACGGGATCGCGATGGAACCTTCGAACCTCAGGTCATTCCTAAACGCAAACGGATCATTGAGGAGATAGAGGATCATGTTTTGTCTTTATACTCTCATGGATTAAGCACCCGTGACATCGAGAGCCACATCAAGGATCTTTACGGGGTTGAAATGAGTGAAGCAACAATTTCTCACATCACCGATCGCATTATTGATCATATAGAACAATGGAAAAGCCGAAGTCTGGAACGGATTTATATGGTGGTTTGGATGGATGCGATTGTGTTTAAAGTACGCCAGGATGGCAAAGTCATTGATAAAGCTGTTCAGATTGCTGTAGGCCTTAATAACCAAGGATACAAAGAAATGCTGGGTATGTGGCTGTGCCAGAATGAGAGTGCTTCTTTTTGGATGAGCGTATTAACGAACCTGAAAAGTCGTGGAGTAGAAGAAGTACTTATCACCAGCACCGACAACCTGAAAGGATTTACCGATGCGATCAGCGCTGTTTTCCCATCCGCCAGAACTCAGGTATGTATCGTACACCAATTGCGCAACTCGTTGAAGTTTGTTGTATGGAAAGATAAAAAGGCTGTTGCTCAAGCTCTCAAACAAGTGTATGATGCCCCAGATGAGCAGATAGCTGCTAACAAGTTGGCAGCCTTTGAAGAGAAATGGGCTAAAAAATATCCCTACATTGGTCAGTCCTGGCGCAATAACTGGGATAAACTTACTACATTTTTTGAGTTCCCGATGGAAATCCGGAAAATCATTTATACTACCAATATCATTGAAAATATCAACCGGATTATCCGTAAATACACGAAAACAAAGACTTCATTACCTAACGATACTGCTGTTGAAAAAGCAGTTTATCTAGCCTTAATGCAAGTATCTAAAAAATGGACCATGCCACAGCGTGACTGGCCTATCATGCTACTGCAATTTATCAATATCTTTGGACAGGAAAAATGTGGAATTAAAATTTAACCTTTACGCAGTTGATTGAACACTACCTACCATCTCGTTTACACAGTTAAGCTAACACTCTCGATTGAAAGAGCATATCGCATAACCAAAGGTACACTCGAAATGAGACCTATGTTCCACTTTACCCCAAGACGAATTGAAGCACACGTTTGTATATGTTTTGTGGCGTATAAAGTTTACAAAGAACTTGAGCGAATACTGAAGCTCTCAAATATAGAAATGAGTGTTGATAAAGTATTAAATATTGCAAAAACTATTACGACACTAAAAATCAATATGCC
>JAAXUP010000124.1 GCA_013335935.1 Eubacteriaceae bacterium
ATCTCAGGGATACCAGTTCATCTACCTTTTGTTTCAGCCTCTGTGCGGTGTCATAGGGAGTTACCGGGATGGCGACGACAATTTTCTTTGGCTTTCGGCTTTTCAGTTCATCGATAGCGGCAAACATGGTAAGCCCGGTTGCGATCCCGTCATCAACGATGATCGCCGTTTTTCCTTCAACAGATTTTCGGATCATTCCACCCAGGTATTTTTCCCGGCGCCTTCTGATCTCTTTTCGTCCAAGCTCGATTTCTTCCTTGAGCCAAATGGGGTCAACTCGATCTGCCTCGGATTTATTGCAGACGGGAGGTCCCTCTTCCGCTATGGCGCATATGGCATATTCCGAATTGTAGGGGTGTCCGATCTTTCTTGCGATGATCAGGTCAAGGGGAACGCCAAGCCTTTTCGCAATCTCAACGCCAAGAACCACGCCTCCCCGGGGAAGAGCATACACAATGACCTCTTCGCCTTTGTAGCCTTCCAGTGCCCCGGCCAGTTTCCTCCCTGCGTCCTGTCTATCGATAAATATCATTTTTTTCATCTCCTTACAATGTAGGTATCTCTCCAACCCCAGACAATACGAGTCTTGGTCGGTAGGGATATTGCTCCATGCTCTTCAAACTGGTAACCCCTGAAAGCACCAGGATGGTATCCAGACCGCTTTCGATACCTGCAAGGATATCTGTGTCCATACGATCTCCAATGATGGCCGTTTCCTCGGAATGAACACCAAGGATCTGAAGACCTGTGCGCATCATCAGTGGGTTTGGTTTTCCCACATAATAGGCTTGTTTTCCAGTCATTGCCTCAATGGGCATTACAAGGGCGCGGCAGGCTGGCAAAATCCCAGTTTCACCTGGCCCGGTAAGATCGGTATTCGTGCCAATAAGCTTGGCTCCATTAAGGACATGCCTCATAGCCTGGGTGATGGTTTCATAATTGTAATTGCTGGTTTCTCCAACGACCACATAGTCTGGGTCAGTATTATTGATGGAGATGCCTGCTTCCTTCAATGCGGTATAAAGCCCTGGATCGCCAATTACGTATGCGCTGCAGCCGGGATGCTGACGACTTAAGAACCTGGCGGTTGCCAAAGCGCTGGTATAGAAATGACTCTCATTCATATCCAGGCCCATGCGCCCAAGCTTTTCCCGGAGTTCCTTCGGTGATTTCGCACTACTGTTGGTGAGAAATAAAAACTTTTTGTTCTCCCGGTACAACCATTCAACAAATTCCTTCACTCCCGGGAGAAGCTGATTCCCTTTATAAATCACGCCATCCATGTCGCAGATAAATCCTTTTTTTGCCCTAAGTGCCTCCATAGGATCACTCCTTTCATTCAAGCTATAGATACCCAATAACCTGGAATTAATACGTTGGAAAATTGGAATATAGCGGTTACCTCAGCAGCTTCATATCGATGATGGTTATTATGGCTTGGCTTACCGGGAAAAAAGTTCATAAAAAGAACGGAGATATTTAAAAACTATTATGTTGGATGCGGTATATGCGTAAAGCTGCTTCCAGAAGTGTATGAATTAGTTGAGGAGATGTCAAAGCATCCGTAAAAACATCATGGCAATGATGGTAAAAATATGAGTAAGAACAAGAAAGGATGAATGAAAATGATTGAACAAGTATTTAGCATTACCTTTGGAGATGATCGTGCGGTGGAAAAAGTGATTCAGGATGAGAATATACATTATATTCATATGACTTTCAATAAAGACGAAGGTTTGCCGGAGCATCCTTCTAACTCCAATGTGTATATGACCGTTCTGAGGGGTAAATTATCTATCGGTCTTGGTGAACAAGAGGTTAAAAAATATGAAGCTGGTACAGTTCTAAAGATACCAGTTGGTATAAAAATGAATGTCAGAAATTTAGATACCGATGTGCTGGAGCTTATTGTTGTTAAAGCACCAGGACCTAAAAAATAATAATATGTCCGCTCTTAAGGCTGCTGCCAGTTCAGCAGCCTTTTTTCAAATGCTGAAAATTGTCATATCTCATGGCTTGTCAGTTAGGATATAATATAAATGAAAAGCGTCTGCGAGGGGAGCAGGGTCATGGATTTAAAAGAAAAAGTAAGAAGCCTCCCATTGACCCCTGGAGTCTATTTGATGAAGGATTCTCTGGGACACGTCATCTACGTGGGGAAAGCAAAGAATTTAAAAAACAGGGTACAGTCCTATTTTCACAACTCGAATTCTCATTCTCCAAAGGTGGAAAATTTGGTCAGAAATATTGCTGATCTGGAATACCAGCTTACCGATACCGAGTTTGAAGCATTTTTACTGGAATGCAAGCAGATCAGCCTGTATAAACCTATATTCAATAAAAAAATGAAAACACCCCGGGCTTATGCCTATATACAGCTTCAAATGAACGCTAAGCTACCGGTCATGAAAGTTTCCGATACCCAAAGCATGAGAGAAGGTGATCTCTCCTTCGGTCCATATAACAGCAGGAAAGCGGTGGAAAGGGCGCTTGATGGGTTAAAAGAAGCTTATGGGATCCATTCCCTGGGAATATGCACCGATCCCATTGCTGCCGACAGATATCAGTGCATCCTCCTGGAAATCCAGGATATTTTAGATGGTCGTGATCTTAATATAATGGATAAGATGGCTCAGAGGATGCAGGAAGCCTCCGCCCGTTTTGATTTTGAAACCGCCGCAAAAATCCGGGATCATATAAGCGCCATAAGGTATCTTTCAAAAGCAGGGGAGGCAGTCGCTTTTGCAGAAGCGAACCATAATATTGCAGTGGTTGAAGCAATAGGTGCATCTTCCTTTAAGCTTTTTCTCATCAAAGGGAATAAGGTATTATACCGTTGCAAATATCATAAGAATCGAGACAAAGTGGATCTTATAATGGACAAGCTCCAGTCTCAAATCCTGAAGTGTTTTCGAAAGGCACAATCAGACCAAAGCAGGAAAATCAGCCGGGAAGAACTGGATGAAGCCCAGATCATTTACCGCTATGTCACCGGAAAAGGCCGAAGGAGTCTGGTCATCAGGGATGAATGGCTGGATGGAGATGTCCTCCCGGATTTTAACAAATTATTTGAGTAGGCAAAAGCCGCTTTTCAAGGCGGCTTTTACTGGTATTCTATAAAGATTATATTCTTAAATAAGCAGATTCATGTAGGAAACAAAGATATCGTTGCTTATTCTTTCGAACTTTGCTTTTGCAAAATCAGGCGTCTGAGGATATTTTGCTTTTTGTTCTTCCCAGTTAAACAGATACTTTGATTTCACTTCAGGAACCACATTCAGGTCTCTTACAAAACCTTCCGAATTAAGGGGTGTGCCAAAGCTTTCGCCGGCATTGTCGTATACCATGTAATCCCGAAGGAATTCATTCAGCGCTGCCCAGGTTTCGATGTTGGCGTCTTTTGCACCAAGGACAACCTTGTCGAACCCGAACAGGTAGCCACCGCCAGGCATCATGATGTCAAGAAATTTCTTCGCTCTGTCCCTGATCTGAGCAGGGGTGTCTGAGGTAAGGGCGCTTACCGGAAACAATCCATTGATGATGAATTTCTTGCTGAGTTTGTCCTTGATTGTCTGGGGGTCTCCGTATTCAAACATCAGCTTCGTCCCTGCAGGGAGTTCATCGTGGATAATGTCCAGATAACGGCTCCAATCATCTTCACAAAACAGTGTCGGGCGAACACCCAATGCGGCATACTGCTGAAGCTGTTTCTTTAAAGTTGGAATATACAATTCGACGAAATCTTTTTCTCTCATGAATGTAGGCATGTGCAGAGGCAGCATGGAACCTCCCTCAGGATGGCCAAAAGCCGGTAATCCCCAGGCAAATACAAGGGGCAAAACCACTTCACAGGCTTCCTTAACCATTTCTCTGTTTCTTCTTAGATCAACGCTCATCCCAGAAAAGCTTCTTAACTGGTCGGCGACGAAGTCCAGAGGAGCCTCGGTTAGAGCGAAAGAACCCATAGGACTACCTGGATAATACCCGAATTTCTGCATCAATCCAAAATAAATGGGGAGAAAGCTCATAGTATCATTTAACAGGGCGGTTTTACCCATTTCCAAAGCGGTTGAACGCTTGATGGGATCAGCCAGTGAAAGATTCGGATGCTGACGCGAAACAACTGTTTCAAGAAGGAAATCGAAACCGTTTTCAATCAGCTGCGGATATTCGTCTGCAAACATGCCAATAACCTCAGGATGCTGTACCTGGCCGCTTGTCCCCATGACAAAGCTTTGAGAACCTAAAAGCTGATAGATGGAAGGGGTTCTGGTGCCTACTATATTTGGAGGCAGGACTGGGCAGGAATCGGAATAAATCTTTTCGCAAAGTTCTTCAGCTGGCTTAGCGAGCATGGTGTAGTCATACTGATATGAAATCGGGTCAAGTCCGCCGTGCTCGGCGATGATGGAGTTTGGAAAGGACGCTTCCACAGGTAAACGCTTAGGCAGTTTGTTGTTGTAGAAGTCGCTATAGATCTGACTTCTTTCCTGGACTAAATTCATGAGATCTGACATTTAATTTCCTCCTGATCGTTTTTTACTTACTTGCAATTATTTAGCTATAAGTAATTATAATCGCAATTAATGTTTACTGTCAATCTAAAATCGTATTTTTTTATTGTTTTTCAATTAATGCAGGTTATCATTTACTTGCGAGTAGTTATTTGATATACTACAACTACTAAAAAACGAGGTATCCTAAAAATGCAGACCAAACAAAAGATCTACGAAATCGCAAAAATTCTCTTTTTGCAAGAAGGCTACAACAAAGTCACCAACAAAAAAATATCTGAGGTCTCCGGTATCAACCAGGGGCTTATTACCTATTATTTTAAACATAAAAGCAATATTGCCAGTACCATCATCAAAGAAAACTACCAGATCCTCTCCGCCTATTTAAGAGGAGAAATCGATGTGAATAAGGAACCGTTTTTGTTCAATATCACCATCGACAATTTAATGACCCGCCTGATGGAACCTTCCGAGGACTTCACAAGATTCGTGAATGAAATGATCGAACATAATGTGATCATTGAAAGCCTGTATACTGGCAGTCAGAAAAACGACATCCTCATCATGATCAAAAAGCTTATGCCTGAAAGCAAGGAAAACCTGAACAAGTATTTTCGGAAATTTGTAGCCATGACCTTTCCCGCCGCCAGCCAATTTCAAAAGGAAATCAGCATGGGGACCGATTTTTCCTTCGATGAGTATTACGAGACCATGGTCCGTTTATTCGCATTTGCCCTGAAGCTTGATTTTGATGATGAAACCATAACAA
>JAAXUP010000125.1 GCA_013335935.1 Eubacteriaceae bacterium
CTTTTGGTGACGAAAAGCTGCTTGGGCAGTACCTCTCTCTGTTAAGGATCGGAAATATTCCTTTTCCATCGACACGTTCAGCTATTGTGAAAAATAATGTTCCTGCTCAACCTCCGGGATGGATAAAGCTTTCTGTCGAGGATTTATAATAACCCAATCATGTTCTCCTTTCTTTCATCTCTTTGCATAGCTCGGTTCCGGTTCACAATCGTGCCGACGGAGGAAATACGGTTGCCGGAATACAAGGGTTCGGCGTTCCGGGGCGGGTTCGGGCATGCGTTCAAGAGGGCGGCGTGTATTACTCGAGACCGGTATTGCGATTCGTGCATCCTGAAATCCGCCTGTGCGTACTACAGGGTATTCGAGTCTAAGGTATCGCCTGAAACGGCGGAACGGTTGCGGCTCGGCAGCGATGCACCGCATCCTTTCGTGATCGAACCGCCAATGACCGAACAGGGATACTTCCAGCCGGGAGACCGGCTAACCTTTTCGCTCGTACTTATTGGCAGCGCTGTCGGCCAGTTGCCGTTTTTTGTCTATGCGTTCATGATCCTCGGCGAAAACTTCGGGATCGGCAAAGGCCGGGGTCGGTTCAGGCTGCTGTCGGTCGAGGACGAAAACGGCAAGCAGCTGTTTGACAACGGCAACCTTTCAGGGGGCTTCGTGATCCGTTCTGCAGGGGAGATCATGGGACAGGTACATGATGCCGGTGACCGGAATATCACCCTGCGTTTCGAGACGCCCCTCAGAATGAAAACCACATATGGACGAGAGAGCAGGGGTCTGGTGACCCGAATGGATGATCACGATGCAGTCAGGGTGCTCCTGAAATCGCTCTATCATCGGGCGTTTGTCCTGAACCAGCTGTATGGGGCTGAGGTACAGGAGGAACCTTACGACAGCCGGAACTTGCCGCTGGTTGACGGGGATGTCGATGTGGTCGGATCGGATACATTCTGGTACGACTGGGAACGGTTTTCGCAGCGGCAGAAGCACCATATGAAGCTTGGTGGTTTGATGGGCGAGATCACGCTCGGAGGCAAGGTTGAACAGTATATGCCGCTCCTGCGCCTCGGCGAATATTTACATGTTGGCAAGGGGACGGGATTCGGACTCGGGAAGATCGTTCATGAATAAATGAATAGTAATAGTTGAAATTGATAGTGTTTTAATCATGAAATCAGCCGAAAGAAAACAAATTTTTATATCCTATTCTCGAAGTGATGGCGCAGAATGGGCAGTTAAAATAAGGGATTTTCTTTCCAGGATTGATAAGAAGTTTTGGCAAGATATCCATGATATTATTGGTGATCATGATAATTGGAGTGAGGTGAAAAATGGTATTGATGGATCCGAGCACTTAGTAATCATAGTTACTGAAAAAGCTTTGGGCTCTACATGGGTTAAAAAAGAGTTCAAATATGCTTTACAAAATGGAATTAATGTTTGTCCGGTAATTGTTGATAATAGTTGTATTGATAAACTCGAGGGATGGCTAAAAAATCGGCAATATTATATTTTTGAAAGAGAAGTTGATCGAAATCGTCTATTGGGCGTTGTTAGGGAGAGTGGAAAAAGGAATAGATTGTGTACATATATCCCTGATATGCCGATTAAATATGTTAATAGAGATGTCGTTGCAAAAGTGAAAGATCGATTGATTGATAAGTATGGGAATGCAGTAAAGTCAATTGTTGCGCTTGTCGGCTCTGGAGGATATGGTAAAACAGTCGCTGCAAAGGCGCTTTGTGAGGATGATGATATTAGTTTAGTTTATTCAGGGGGGGTTATTCCTATTGTGATTGGTAATGATTTCTCATTTGCATCAAAAGAAAAATATGAGGCTAAGATTGTTAGTATAATTGATAATGTTATATATGATTTAAAAGGTTTAAGGTCGGGCCTTACTTCAATAGAGGCGGTGTCGAACGAGCTTGCTAAGATTTTGAGTGCGTGTGATAATATTTTGCTGTTTATTGACGATATTTGGCGAGAGAGTGATTTGCGCCATTTTATGAGAGTCTCAAATAATTGCTCGATAATTATTACGACGAGGAATAGGCGTTGTCTGGAAGGCAATATTGACATTTTTGATGTAGGTGAATTTACAGAGGATGAGGGTTTTGAGCTTATTTCATTTGGGTTGCCTGGTGTGGATGGATATGATGAGAAGTATGCTTTAAAGAAATTGTCTAAAAAGTTGTATGGATGGGCGCAATTGATTGCTATTGCAAATCGCTGGCTTCTAAAAAAATGTCAAAAAGATATGGGGGTTGTTGATGCTGTTGATTTTTTTGTTCGATCGTTAGACAAAAAAGGGTATAAAAATTTTGATCATAAAGAAGAGCTTGATCGTGATAAGAGTCTTTGTGCGTGCATTGATGTTAGTATTGACGTCTTAAGTGATGCTGATAAAGATCGCTTTTATGAGTTGTCAATATTTCCTGAGGATGAAGATCTTCCTTTTGGTATAGTTTTTATGTTGTGGAAAAAAACCGGTGAATTAGATGAGGATGATTGTTTGAGTTTGTGTGAGTATTTTTATGATTCTTCATTGTTTGATTTTTTTTCGTTTGAAAAAAAATCGTTTCATATACATGATAATATTCTTAAATATCTGAGGGATAAAATTGCAGGGGTTAGGCGATCGCAAATAAATGAGATTTTAATTAAAGAAATCTGCTATAAGTTCCCTGATGGATTTTCATCTATTCCGGTTAGTGAGAAATATTTATGGGATAAACTGATTTGGCATTTGTCTGAATGCGGAAAGTTCGATGAGATTAAAGCTGTTTTGCTTGATTATGATTGGGTTAGGGGAAAAATAATTGCCACAAATAGTATGGATTTATATGCTAGTTATTTGTTCCTTGAAGGTGATGATATAATTGCGCGTATAGGTCAGGCAATAGGTTTGTCTTTGCATTTGATTGATGAGTATAGCGCATCGATTTCTGTACAGTTATGGAGTCGCTTGGCCTACTATGAAGATATAGGAGATTTTTTGAGCAATTTAAAAAGTGAGTGTTTTAAAAGGCCATTGTTCTTTTTGTATCCCAGTCTTACCCCTCCTGGACTTCAAAAAATAAGATTGTCTGGCTTTGATAAGAGTTATTCTGTAGTTTCAGCGATGTTTTCGGAGGACGACATTTTTGTTTTAGCGAATTCAGATATTGATGAGCAAATGATATGTAGAAGCGATACAGGAGGGGTCGTGGATATGTTTCAAGCTCGTGTTGATGCTGATGATCCGGTCTATTACTCAAATGATCATGTTTTCTATGCTAGAATGTACGATGGGATGTTTAGAGTTTCTTCTTTATTGGATAAAAAGGTGATTCTTGATATTGAGATGGAGTATTTTCTCGTTCAAGGGTGTGTTTTTTCTGAGGATAAAAAAAGAATGTTGCTTTGGACTGATTCTAAAAAGATATTGTTATATAATCTTGAGTCTGGTTTATTACTTGCTACATATAATGCTCGTGAAGATGTTGTGGGTGCTAAATTCTCAAATCATGGATATAGATCCCTGATAGCTTTTAGTAATGGATCTCTGCTATATTTTAAAACTCAATTATTTGATGAATATAAGGAGTTTTGTTTGGGCGATAGAAAGATAACAAAATTCTTTTTTCTGCCAAATGATGAAAGCTTTCTTGGTGTTATTGATGATGTGGACTTATGTATATGGGCTTTAGATGTCTCCGATAAATGTCATTTGCTTCCGACTGATGGGTTGGGGGTGGTAACTGATATTGTTTTTTCGGAAAAATTGTCCCAAATAATTGCTGCTGATGTCAATGGTATGATTTCTGTTTGGGATCTTAATTCTCTCTCACCTGTTAAGTGCTATTATGAACATGAGTATTCTATTAGCACTATAAATGTTTCACCATTTGGGGATATGCTTATAAGTGCATCTCAAGATAATACTGCCTGTGTGTATAATTTAAGATGCAACGAACTGTTTCAGGTTTACAAAGGGCATGAGGGTGATCTTAAAGATGCTCGTTTCTCACATGATCAAAAATATATTGTTACAGCATCTTTAGATTCAAGTGTGCGCTTGTGGTATGTGAGACAGATATCATATCCTATGAGATATATGAGCTTTCATCAAAAGCAAGTTAATTATATCGATTTTTCAATTTCTGGCGGCTTAATGGCAACATCTTCTGATGATAAAAGTGTCAAGCTATGGAATTTGTCGACAGGTGAGCTATTTTGCGAACCGTATAATACAGGGTCTCCCGTACTGTATGCTACTTTTTCTAAAGACAGTTCAGCAGTTGCGGCATTGTCGGTGGATGGTAGTCTAAATGTTTATGCGTTCTTGCCCGATTTAAAGCCTATATTTAAAAAAGAGTCTATTGATGGTGATAAAAATGTTAAACCATTGTTAATAAATTTTTCTCCAGATTCAAACATTATCGCTGTTTCATGTTCTGATTACATTATTCGACTACTTGATGCTAAGACTGGTGATGTGTTGTTTTTTAAAGAAGGTCATGCTGGTTTGATAAATAGTATCTCTTTTTCATCTGATTCAAAAAAAATATTGACCTCATCAAACGATGGTATTTCTGCTATTTGGCATAGTTCAGCTGAAGAAGAGTGTGTTCTTTTAAATGGGCATGAACGTAGAATTAATTTCGCAAAATATAGCGATGATAACAAATATGTGTTAACAGGATCCAACGATGGTACTGCAAGAATATGGTCTCCTGTCGATGGAAAGCAGCACAATCTTTTGGATTGTACTGAAGGATTTGATGCCGATGGTGACGTCAGAGTAATTAATGGTGCATTCATCGGATCAACTGATTATGTTTTTACATATACGGAAAATCAAATATCTGTTAACGAATGTTATTGGAGTGTAAGGATTTGGTCATTAAAAGATGATAAACTTATTACTGCTTTCGACAATTGCCCTGGCAAGGCTTCTATGGTAAGCGTATCATCTGATGGTCGTTATATTTATTATGTTTTTGGAAAAAATCTTAAGGTTTTCGATGTTAATGATAAAGTTTTCATTGATTCCATCTTTTTTGATGCTGATGTCACTGCTTTTTCTTCAATGAATTCAATTATAGGGGTTGGTGATAGATTAGGCGGGGTACATATTTGCAAATTTCAAAGATGACAGTAGAAGATGCACTGTTCCTCCGGACGCTCTACATTCAGGAACAGGGTTCGATGCTCCGGATTGACAACGACTGTTTCAGGGTGACCCTCAACCGGGACGCAGATGAGGAGGAACTGCTCGATATCCAGTCTA
>JAAXUP010000240.1 GCA_013335935.1 Eubacteriaceae bacterium
AGACCATTTGGATGCAAAGAAGAGATAATCGCGAGTGCCGGGTGTGCCGCCTATCATGGCGCCCAGGTCGGTGCCTTCCGCACCGTTGTCACCAAATACTATAAAGATGGTGTTTTCATACTCTCCGATTTCTTTCAAATGGTCAATTAACCTTCCAATATGATAATCCAGGTTTTCAACTAAACCGGCATAGAGCTCCATTTTCTTCCCAATAACGGCCTTGCTTGCAGGAGCCAGAATGGAGTAATCAGGAACGTACCACATCCGCTCGGCGAGTTGGGTATTTTCCGGAATTATGCCGAGCTCTTTTTGCCTCTTCAACCGTTCTTGTCTGACCATGTCCCAACCTTTGTCATACTCACCCACATGGCGGTTTCTCCAATCTTTGGGCAGGTGGTATGGATCGTGGGGCGCCTGATGAGACACATACGCGAAGAAGGGTTTGCCATCTTTTTTCCCCTCATCAATGAAACTTATCAGCTTATCCGTATAGGTTTCAGTGGCGTAATAATTTTTGGGAAGTCGGGTCAGGTATTTTCCATCTTCTGTGAATACTGAAGTATGATTAAGTGCTGTCATGTTGGTCATGTCCCAATAGCTACCCATGCCATCAAGGAGGGTAAAATCCCTTTCAAAGCCACGGGCGGCCGGAATCTTGTCAGGTGCTTTACCCAGGTGCCACTTGCCAACCATGTAGGTGTGGTATCCTGCATCTTTCAACAATTGAGGCAAGGTGACCAGGTTGGTGCTCAGATGCCCTTCGTACCCTTCTTTCCCCATCTGGTTGGGGGCGGTCCACTCATCCATGGCGCCCAAACCATTGAGGTGCGTATCCTGCCCCGATAATAACATAGACCTTGTGGGGGAGCAACTGGCATGTGTGTAGAAATTGGTAAATCGTACACCTTCAGATGCCAGGGCATCCATGTTGGGCGTTTTGATCTCACTGCCGAACATACCGATATCCGAGTAACCCATGTCATCGGCAACGATAATAACGATGTTTGGCCGCTTTGCAGCGGCATTCGCCTTCGGTTCTGCTGATTGCGCTTTTGCCTCTCCATTCAGAAGCAACGACCCGGCCAGGATAAAAAGTAAAAATATTTTCATATACCTAATATTTATTAGCAAAAATAAGCTATCCACAAGACTTTTTTATACTCCTTTATAGGTATTTCAGAAAGATATCTTAAACTTTATAGTTAGATTTACACATTCATTTAGAAATGTATCCTGTACATGATAGCAACTACTACTGATTATAACTTATTCTTAAAGCTCATAGAAACATATGGTCCTGCAGGGTTTGCCGGGATTGATCCGAATGATCCCCTGATTAAAGAGGCTGAAGAAATCATGGAGAAGAATGATCAGTTTTTCTATTTTGGGGACATTATTCTTTTTCGAATCCTTTATACCAGTCATCGAAGCATGGATATGCTTGGCGTGGATCCGGCCAATCTGAATTCTTTAAGTTTTTACCAGGCATTGCACCCTGGTGAATTGAACAGAAGCCTCCTTATCAGGAATATGTTGAATAAAATCGCGCACAAGCTTTTTCTGGCAGAAACGGGATTTCAA
The DNA here is from genome assembly GCA_013335935.1 of Eubacteriaceae bacterium. Lineage (GTDB taxonomy): Bacteria > Bacillota > Clostridia > Eubacteriales > Alkalibacteraceae > JAAXUP01. Next base: position 1,582 of record JAAXUP010000240.1, read on the forward strand.
GTATTATCTACCAACTTCCAGATTAAAAATGCACAGGGGAAATTTATTAATGTATTATCCCAGTTTTTCATCTTTTACAGTGAGGTTCCCTATAAATCAGTTTTTGCTTTTAAAGTTCATACCAATATCGACTGGTTTAAAAAACACAAATATGGATATCATTGGTACCTTGGAGAAGATTTGTCAAATTTCAGATATCCTGACGAGGAGTTGTTGAAGTTGGGAATTATTTTTTCAAAACGTGAATTTGAAATCATTCAGCTGGTAGATAAGGGGTATAGCTCTGAACAGGTTGCTGAAGCGTTATTTTTGAGTGTCAATACGGTTAAAACACATCGCCGGAATATTCTTCATAAATCAGGAATGGCAAATATCCAGGAATTAATCTTTGATCTGAAAGAGCATGGCCTTTTGTAAGTTAGTAAATAACCACCGGAGAAATAT
>JAAXUP010000241.1 GCA_013335935.1 Eubacteriaceae bacterium
CTTTTGTGGTTCGGTGGGTTGGCTGGCTCATCGCGGATGATGCTCCTGTTAAAACTCAATGATACAAAGTGTTATGAAAACCAGTATAGTGATTGAAAAAGATGGGGATGGTTATCTGGTCAGAGTAGAAGGTCATCAAAATCTGTTTGCGTTCGCCTACTCCGAAAAAGATGCGGTATTAGAGTTGAAGAACGTTGTGGAGATGATTATGGATTACCACCTTGAGCAGGTGAATGATGAAAGGATTATCAGAAACGAACTGGCTGCTACGGTAGAAAAATATGCCGTTCAAGTATAAGGAGATTTAAATAATATAATTAATGGTAGGTTATAGGAGTTGTAATGGATTGGGTTAAGCAATTTATCGATATGATTTTTCCTCTATATATAGATCTAATGAATAGCGAGGGGGCGTATACTTTAAAGAATCAGCATCTGCCCAAATCAATATTTAAGTATCGCGCAATCAATAAGAACTCAATCAAGAATCTTGAAGAAGATGTAGTTTGGCTTGCAGACCCCAGCAAATTTAATGACCCATATGATTGCGCCCATACGGTGGACTTTTCTCGGGTACAAAAAATGCAAAGTTCAGAATTATTTAGAAAGTTTATGCAAAAGCAAGGGAGTGATTTGGATCTGTCGGAGGATCAAAAGAAAACTCTTGCAATCAGCCAAGACCCTTTGAGTGATTTAATGGAAATTGATCTTTTAAAAGAGTCTCCAGAAAAGAGAGAAACTGTTAAGTCTTCCTTTCTTTCAGATCAAAATAAACGCCATGAAAAATTAGCTATCACCAGCTCAAAAACATTTGTAAGCAACTTTAAACTTTGCTCTTTTTCTGAACGCAAAGACTCAATGTCAATGTGGGCTCACTATGCATCTGATCATCATGGACTTTGCGTTGAATATGATTTAGAAAAAATTTCTCCTAAGGATTATCGAAGGCGATTCATGTATCCGGTTATATACGATAATAAAATGTTTGATGCTACTGAACTTTACATGAAAGGGAAGGAGGACAAGGATTTAAATATTTTGCGTTGGCATTTGGCTGCGTTAGTAAAATCAAAAGATTGGGAATACGAAAAAGAGTGGCGCTTAGTATTTCCTTATAGCATAATTGATTCTGAGCGATCTTACAATATGGGTAAACCGAAAATGGTATACATGGGGACGAAAATTAGACAGAAAAACCAAGATCAACTTGCCGAAATTTGTACAAGGAGAAATATTCCTTTTGTTAAAATGAAACCTCATCATAGTGTGTATAAAATGGTGCCCTGCTCGTTAAAAGATTCATAATAGAAATTTGTAAATAGCAGAATTTATAAAATCCTCCTACATTTTAAATACAGATCAAGTTTACATTCACTCTGCCTGCGCCTTGTTTACGTATTTATGCAAAATACTCGAAATCAAAGTCTGGTATGGCAAGCCTTCTCTCAGGGCGATTTTCTGTAACTCTTTCAGATCGCGCTCGGAAATCCTGATATTTACCCGTTTATCCTTTCGGATGGTTGCACGCGCAGATTCTTCAAGTTCCAGCTTTCGCTTTTTTAAGTCTTTAACAGAACGCCATTCATTTCGTTCAAAAGAATCCAGCAACTCTTTTTCATCATTATCCAAATTATTCATTTTTTACTCTCCAGATATTCTTTTGTCGCTTTTCTGCTTGGAATAATCGTTTTCAAGAAAATTTCATCAACTGTCACATGATTCCTCAAACAGGTCGAGCTTGAGATAAGTTAACGAAATAATCACCAAAAAGAAGCCATCCCGAAAGCTTTCGGGATGGCGCTCCCAGGGGGGGAATCAACACAAAAAAAGGGATGACAGCTTATCAAACCAGCCGTCATCCCCGTTGCCTTTCCTGTCCCTAATCCTCAAAAATCTCAGTGTTTAACGATCACTTCGCACGCCGGATTCAGTTGCATGAAGTGGTCGATTTCGGTCTGCGGGATTCTGCCTGCCGACAGTTCCAGCTTTTCGAGACTCATCAGGTTCATCAGCGGGG
>JAAXUP010000007.1 GCA_013335935.1 Eubacteriaceae bacterium
GCGAAGAAGCAGATGGCAATGATTAGATAACCAAGGCAAATATTGATTTTCACCCGTATTTTTGCGACTACTATACATTAAACTTGTCTTTAACAGATAGTTGTGTTAACATTGTTCTGAGGATAATTACGGGTATGTATGCAGCCGTCAAATATCCGCTGCTATGGTTGCTTCCCCTGTACTGTCTAGTAGATCACCATGAAAGGATGTTTGGATTGTCTGGTAAAAATGATACCTATATAAAAGAGGAAAATCTAAAATTGACGATAAAACTCAGAGAGCTCATTAACCAGCTGCCGCTTTTTTGCGAGACCTTCTTTCGTGGGATTGAACCTAATACTTCGATCAAAACAAGGATCGCTTACGCTTTTGATTTAAGGACGTTTTTCTATTTCGTCTCTGAGGAATGTTATGATCCAGGTGTAAAAAACACAATAAAAGATTTGACCATCACCGACGTGGAAAACCTGACTCCCGTGCAAATCGAAAAATTTCTGGAGTTTTTATCTTTCTATTCCCTGCCCCATTATAAAAATCACGATGAGTTCATTTCCTATTCCAACAGCAATACTGGAAAGGCAAGAAAGCTTGCATCCATCCGCTCATTTTATAAGTATTTTTACAAGAAGCAAATTACCACCAAAAATCCTGCCATACTTGTGGATCTTCCTAAAATCAAGGAAAAGCCCATTGTAAGACTTGAAGTGGACGAGGTTGCCAAATTATTGGACGCTGTAGAAAATGCTGAAAATATGAGTCCGGGGCAGAAAAAATATCATGAATTTACAAAGGAACGTGATTTGGCACTGATTACCCTGCTTCTCGGTACAGGAATACGAATAAGCGAATTTGTAGGCCTTGATCTGGATCATTTCGATTATTCAAACAACAGCTTTCTGATTACAAGGAAAGGCGGAAGCCAGGTTGTTCTTTATTATAGTGACGAGGTTGCCAAAGTTCTGCAGAACTATATCACGGTAAGAAACCTCATCAATCCCCTGCCAGGCCATGATCAGGCTTTTTTTCTCTCTCTTCAGAGAAAAAGATTGGGAGTCAGCGCTGTACAGAAATTGGTTAAAAAATACACCGATATAACGACTCCCTTAAAACGGATCTCTCCCCACAAACTGAGAAGTACCTTTGGAACGAACCTTTACAGAGAAAGCGGCGATATCTACCTGGTAGCTGATGTGCTTGGTCATAAGGACGTAAATACCACGAAAAAACATTATGCTGCAATCAGCGATGAGCAGAGAAGGAAAGCGGCTAAACTGGTTAAATTAAGGGAAGATGACGATTAGTCATCTTCCCCACTGTCTTTTTTGAGCCATTTATCAAATTCCAACTTTTTCTCGTGAACCTCGTACTCGTAATCGTCAATAATATCTAATTCTTCCTCGTCCGGCACGATTTCATCAGGGACTATTTCTTTGTTTCCTTCTTCAAGCTTACTAAAGTAATTGATATAATCCGGACAGTCGCTGCATTCTTTCTCGTAGTTGCAAAATTCATTATCATCGAATTTACATATATCCAACATATATTCCACCATCCCTTTTAATAAGTTGATTTGTATAATGAAAGTTATTCCAGAATTCTCAGCACTTCGTCGCCATCCCCAGCATTGAGAAGCTTTTCCCGAATATCTGGGTTGATAAGCCTCCTTGAAAGCAAACTCAGAACCTTCAGGTGCTCATCTGTTGCATCTTCTGGCACCCCGATAAGAAAAAATAGTCTGCAGGGATCTCCGTCAAGCGCTTCAAAATCCACCTCATATTTTGACCGGCCAAAGGCTACGAAGGAACTATCCACACCCTCTGATTTCCCATGAGGCATAGCAACGCCAAATCCAATACCTGTTGACTTCTTCTCTTCTCTTTCCATTACCGAATTCAGAAGACTGTTTTTATCTTTTACATACCCGGATACAACGGCAAGATCCACCAGTTCTTCAATAATGTCATTTTTATTCTGGGATTCTAACACCATCTTGACCATGCATTTTTTCAAGAGATCTTTAATATCCATATCAGCTCTCCCCTTCGTTATACGCTGTAAACTCTGATTTCGCTGCAATATTTCTCAATTTCATCTTTTTTACCTTCCGTTGTTCCCAGGCTGACATGGACTGTAGCAGTAGCTACTGCATATTTAAATGCGCTTATCATATCGTTTTCTTCATAATACTTGAATATAAAGGATCCAACCATAGAATCCCCTGCACCTACCGTATTCTTGACCCGGACTTTTATCCCATCAATTTTATGAACACCATCTTTTGTAACAAGAAGCGCACCATCACCACCCATGGAAACAAGCACCACACTGACTCCGCTTTCTATGAATTTATAACAGGCGTTTTTTATCTCATCCATTGTTGTAAATTCAGTATCGAATATTTCTTCCAGTTCATGGATATTGGGCTTGATCATGAAGGGGGCGGTTTTTAAAGCGAGTTTAAGGGCATCTCTGGTTGCATCCAGAACGACCCTTGCGCCTTTTTCCTTGCTGAACTCAATGATTTCTGTATAGACCTCGGCTGACATCCCTTTAGGCAGACTGCCTGATAGCACGACAATGTCCCCGTTGGAAATAATTGTGTGGAGTATGGTTTTCAGCTCATTTACATAACTGATATCGATCTCCTCACCGGTTTCATTGATATCGGTAACCTCTTCCGTTGTGATATCGATGATTTTAGTGTTTGTCCGGGTTTCTTTATCAGTATAGACGAAATCGTTCATGATTCGCATGCCATGAAGTTCCCCAGCAATCCATTTTCCTGTGTCGCCTCCCAGGAATCCGGTAGCGATGGTTTTTCCACCTGCAAACCCGATGACTTTTGAAACATTCAAGCCTTTGCCTCCCGCTTTCTTATATGACCTGATTGCCCTGTTTACCTCACCTTTTTTAAAGTCTTCGAGTTCCAGCGTATGGTCGACAGCCGGATTTAAAGTGATGGTCAATATCATATTATATTCCTCCCGTATCTATTTTATTATGATTGAATTTCTAAATTTATCTGCGATTTCAAAATCAAGCTGCTCATCTGTTATGATATAATCCATATCTTTAATCTCTGCAAATTTAGAAAAATAGGTTCTGCCAAACTTGGTGTGATCGGCAACGATAAACTTTTCTTTTGCCGATTTAATCATTAATTCCTTGATTCTTCCCTCATACATATTTGGGGTTGTAAACCCATCAGTTGAGGAAATGCCGTTTGTCCCCAGGAATACCTTGTCCACCCTCAGTTCAGAAATATTTCTTTCTGCCATTGGGCCTACCAGACTTCCTGTTTCACGTCTTATACTGCCGCCCGTGAGTATGACACTCACGGTATCGCTTGTTAATAGCTCTGCTGCGATTTGTATGGAATTCGTTACAACTGTCAGTGTTTTTCCCTTAATTGCTCTGGCGATTTCCAGGGTCGTGGAACCGCTGTCCAGCATAATAGTTTCATCTCTATGTATATACCCAGCAGCCTTCTCACCTATGCTTATTTTTTCATTTAAATTTTCCAGTTCCTTCTCAGAAAGTGTCGGCTCGTAATTGGTAAAATCCATGCTGACCGCACCTCCATGAGTTCTGCGAAGAAACCCGCCTTCTTCAAGCTCTCTGAGATCTCTCCTGATGGTGGAATCAGAGACTTTGAGCCCCCGAGTCAGTTCTCCTACCAGGACCCTGTTTCTTTCCTTGATGATCTGCAAAATTTTTGCTTGTCGTTCTTCTGTAAACATTAGAAACCTCCATTCACGGGATGCCTGTTCATGCACGTATTTGTCTGTATAGGACTGTATTTGACTATTTGTGATTATATCAAGTTTTTTCACTGTCGTCAAGCCACTTTACTTCCTATTACAAAAAAGCGTTTGACATATAAAAACAATTCCTGTATTCTATTAGTTAATAATATAACAATATCTGAGCTCAAGGGTTTTCTGAGAGTAAGGGTCATAGTTCAAGCGATATCTTCTCCTGAAGCTGTTAAGTTAATAGCCGCCAAGGGTTATGATGGGGTCGTTTATTATACCTTATTGCCTCAGGCAGTAAGGTTTTTTTGTGTTAGTAACGCGTCAAAGATGCTGTTCTCGTTGAATAGTGCATCAGAAGCGTTGTTCTTGTGTTTCTTGAAAGGAAAAATGATAATATGTGCGAAACAAGAATGGAAAAAGATATTCTGGGAGTTATGGAGATCTCCCGAAGCGATCTCTTTGGTATCAATACGGCCAGAGCTGCTTCAAATTTTAAATTAGGTAACGACAAGGTAAGCCTTTCCTTGATTTATGCCGTAGTCATGGTCAAAAAAGCAGCTGCTATGGTAAACCAAAAATTAGGAGATCTGAGTTCTGACCTGTCGACGGCAATGATCAAAGCCTGCGATTTGATATTCTCCGGGGGATTTGATGATCAGTTTGTTCTTCACCCCCTCCAGGGTGGAGCAGGAACCTCTATAAACATGAATGTCAATGAAGTGATCGCCAATATTGCAAATATCGAGTTGGGAGGCATGCCAGGGGATTATACCCTCGTCCATCCCATGAACCATGTGAATATGAGCCAAAGCACCAACGACGTTTTCCCCACAGCAATTAGAATTGCAGCAATTTACAAAATACGGGCGCTGGCTGACGTTCTTGCAGCGCTTCAGTCCAGCCTGCAGCAAAAAGAAAATGATTTTTCAGACATCCTGAAGCTTGGCAGGACCCAGATGATGGATGCCCTCCCTATTACCCTGGGCCAGGAATTTGGCGCATATGCCAGGGCAATCTCAAGAGACCGATGGCGGATCTACAAAGTTGAAGAGCGGCTCAGAGAAACGAATATCGGAGGGACAGCCATAGGGACCGGTCTTAATGCTAAACTCGAATATATCTATATGGTCACGGAAGAGCTCCAGAAGCTTACAGGCCTGGGACTGGCCAGAAGCGACCTGCTGGTGGATACCACTCAAAACATGGATGTTTTTGCTGAGGTTTCCGGATTCCTGAAAGCATGCGCTGTTAACCTCATCAAGATATCAAATGACCTCAGGCTTATGTCCTCAGGACCCAGAGGGGGCTTAGGAGAAATCCACCTGGAGGCACTTCAGCAGGGCTCTACCATCATGCCGGGAAAGGTCAATCCGGTCATGTGCGAAATGATGATCCAGGTATGCTACCGTGTGATAGGCAATGATTCCACCCTAACGGCAGCCGCTTATTCCGGCAGCTTCGAATTGAACCCATTCTCACCCCTCATCGCCCATACGCTTCTGGAGTCACTGGATTTGATGATCCATGGAATCACACAGTTTAATGAGCTTTGTATTAAAACCTTGAAAGCAGACAAAGAAAAATGCCTGGAGTATGTTGTAAAATCTTCTGCTCTTGCAGCCGCACTGATCGGTCATATCGGATATGATGAGGCTGCCTCCATTGCAAAGGAAGCTTATGAAAACAACACCTCCATCAAAGACATTGTGATAGCCCGTGAACTTATGGGTGAAGAAGAATTAAACGAAATTTTGGATATCTACCAGGTGACAAAACCTGGTATCCCGGGAAGGAAGAAAAAATGAGTCTAAACAGTACACCCCAGGCAAATCGAGTACATATCGCATTTTTCGGAAAGACAAACGCAGGAAAATCCAGCCTGATCAATGCTGTCACCAACCAGGATATTGCCATCGTCTCCCCCATAAAAGGAACGACCACTGATCCTGTCTATAAATCCATGGAACTGCTGCCCATTGGACCGGTGACCATGATCGATACCGCCGGACTTTGCGACGACGGAATTTTAGGAGAACTCCGGAAAGAAAAAACTATTGAGGTCTTAAATAAAACAGATATTGCCATCCTGGTACTGGAAGGAACCGACAGAGACATCTCCTTTGAAAAGACCCTCCTTGAAGTAATCAAAGGAAAAAAGATTCCTGTCCTTGGAGTTTTGAATAAAAAAGACCTTCTGGAGGACATTGAAGAATCAAGAAAATATTTCGAATCAGAACTTGGCATTCCCCTTTTAACTGTTTCAGCCAAAGACCGGGAAGGCATATTTCATTTGAAAGAAGAAATCGGAAAGCATGCACCAAAGGATGAGGACAAGTTTAAAATTGTGGGCGATCTGATTTCCCCGGGAGATTTCGTTATTCTGGTTACCCCCATCGACAAAGCTGCCCCTAAAGGAAGGCTCATCCTCCCTCAGCAGCAGACTATCCGAGATATCCTTGAGAGTGATGCAATGGCCATCGTAACAAAAGAATATGAGCTAAGGGAAACGCTGATGAAACTTGGGACCAAACCCAAACTCGTGATAACGGATTCCCAGGCTTTTCTCAAAGTTAGTGCCGATACCCCCCGAGATATCCTGATGACTTCATTTTCCATACTCTTTGCCAGACATAAAGGGGATTTGAATACTTTGGTCAGAGGAGCAAGGCAAATATCCAAACTGAAAGATCATGACAAGGTGCTGATCGCTGAAGGCTGCACCCATCACAGGCAGACCGATGACATCGGCACTGTCAAAATTCCCAGATGGCTTAGACAGCTTACTGGTAAGAACCTGGATTTCCATCATGTTTCAGGAGTTGAATTCACCAAAGATGTTGAACAATATTCCCTGATCGTCCACTGTGGCGGATGCATGCTGAACCATAGAGCCATGCTTCACCGGATCGAATCCGCAGACGGCTATGAAGTGCCCATTGTGAACTATGGCGTACTGATCGCTTATGTCCACGGAATCCTTGAGAGAGCTCTTGAGCCCTTTCCTTTGGCTAAAATGATATGGGATAAGGAGGATGAACCAAATGCTTAACCGGATAGGCGTTGTCGGGATCGTGATCGAGGAAAGTGACAGCATTGGCAGAATCAACGAAATCCTTCACGAGCATTCATCAATCATTTCAGGAAGAATGGGTCTTCCTCATATCAACGGAAGACATGTAAATATTATTTCCATCGTTGTGGATGGAACGACAGATGAAATCGGAAGCCTTACAGGAAAACTGGGGGCACTTCCAGGAGTCAGTGTTAAAAGTGCATTATCTAAAAAAACCTATTAGGAGGACCAAATGAAAAAATTTATCAATGATGATCTGATTTATTCTTTGCTGGAAGAATCGAAAAACACCACTAAGGAGACGATCCTTAGCATACTGGAGAAATCAAGAAACCTGCAGGTACTGGATCTGAAGGAAGTTGCCATGCTATTGCAGTGCGAGGATCCTGAGCTTCTGGAAAAAATGTACGAGACTGCAAACTACATTAAAGAGACGATCTATGGCAACAGAGTCGTTATGTTCGCTCCCCTCTATATCTCCAACTACTGCATAAACAAATGCAGCTACTGCGGCTTTAAATGTTCCAATGATTTTGAAAGAAAGCGTCTTACTGATGAGGAAATTGAAAAAGAAGTCCGGATCATCGAGAATATGGGACATAAAAGGATTGCCCTGGAAGCCGGCGAAGACGATGAAAACTGCCCAATAGATTATGTGCTCCATGCCATGGACGTGATTTACAAAACCAAACTGGACAACGGAAGCATTCGTAGAATTAATGTTAATATCGCTGCTACCACAGTTGAAAACTACAAAAAACTTAAAGATGCCGGTATCGGAACCTACATTCTCTTCCAGGAATCTTACCATGAAGATACCTATAAGAACTATCATCTGTCAGGACCAAAGGCAGATTACCTTTACCACCTCACAGCCATGGACAGAGCCATGGAAGGTGGAATCGACGATGTGGGCATAGCTGCTCTTCTTGGACTTTATGACTACAAATTCGAGGTAATGGGGATCATGATGCACCGAGATCACCTGGAAGAAAAATATGGTGTTGGTCCCCATACCATATCGGTTCCAAGGATCAGAAAAGCAAGAGATGTGGCTACAGAAGCTTTCCCCCATGCGGTTTCTGACGATGATTTCAAAAAACTGGTTGCTATCATACGATGTGCTGTTCCCTACACCGGAATAATCCTTTCAACAAGGGAGCATGCTAAAATGAGGGATGAACTTATCAATATGGGCGTATCTCAGTTAAGTTCAGGTTCTAAGACCGATGTGGGCGGCTATAGCGACAGTGAAAAAATGGATCAGTTCGAAAAAGCAGATGAAAGGTCTTCCGCTCAAGTCATCAATACGCTCCTGGAAAAGGGCTACCTGCCTAGCTATTGCACGGCCTGCTATCGTGCGGGAAGAACTGGCGATCGATTCATGGAAGTTGCCAAGAGCGGAAACATCCACAACTTGTGTCAGCCTAATGCTCTGCTGACACTAAAGGAATATCTCATGGACTACGCAGATGCCGAATTAAAAGCTCTGGGTGAATCCGTGATCGAAAAGAATATCCGTATGATCCCAAGTGAAAAAATGCGTGAAACGACTGTAAACAGGCTTAAAAAAATCGAAGAAGGCGAAAGAGATATGTTCTTCTAAAAGAGGTGTTTTATGGCAATCAAATATTCCGTGCCAGCTATTATCGAGAAATTATTTCGGACGTCAGAGGCTTCAAAAGAAGAGCTGATCACACTCCTTGGTGTTCTTATTAAGGAAGATGAAGCGTTCCTTTTAGAGAAGGCTTTTGAAAAAAGAAACGAAATTTATGGCAATTCCGTCTATGTAAGAGGGCTGATTGAATTTTCTAACTACTGTACCGCAACCTGCAATTACTGTGGGTTGCGGTCGGACAATACTATCGAAAGATATCGACTTTCGGAAGATCAAATCATCACCCAATGTAAAATAGGCTACGACTTCGGTTATCGAACATTTGTTCTGCAGAGTGGTGAAGATCCCTGGTATACCAAAGACAGACTTGTAGCAATCGTTGCAGGGATCAAAAAGTGCTGTACTGATGCTGCAGTCACTTTGTCCATCGGTGAAAGAACGGAAGAAGAATACCAGGCATTTTTCGATGCCGGTGCTGACCGGTTCCTTCTGAGGCAGGAAGCCTACAATAAAAAGTTATACGATAATATGCATCCAGGAATGGATCATGAAAACAGGATAAGCTGTCTGAGAACGCTCAAAAAAATCGGGTACCAGACAGGTGCAGGCTTTATGGTGGGCATAAAGAATCAGACTCTGGAAAACATTGCAGAGGATTTGATTTTCATGAAAGAACTCCAGCCTGACATGATTGGAATCGGTCCATTCATGCCATCCCAGAATACCCCTTACGAGAAGGAAAGTCCCGGAGATGCGGAACTGACACTAAGAGTCCTTGCTATAACGAGGCTCCTTGTCCCCCATGCGCTAATGCCCATGACCACCGCTCTCGTCTCCCTTTGTCCCGAGATCAGGGAAAGAGCCCTTAAAGCCGGGTCCAACGTAATTATGCCCAACCTGACCCCTGATAACGGCGGTTACAAATATAAGCTCTATGACAACAAAAGCGTTACCGAGGGCTTGGATCAGGAAAAAATGGCAGCCCTGAGCAAAAAAATCAAAGAAGTAGGATTCGATCTCCAGATGGTCCGGGGAGATGTCATAAAATAATATGTTGCAAAAGAGGAAATCCATTTTGAGATTTCCTCTTTTGCTTATTGTACTGCTATTCCTTCCAACAAATGATCATATTGTCCATTGATCATGAACGACACAAACAAGGTACCATTTCCCATCGACGTTTTCAAAAATCAGCCTTATGCTTTTCCAATCCATTCCTTCGTATTTGGGATCGAAGCCCGGGAAATTGTACTCGATGTATTCCCCATCAGGGTAGACTTCCTTAATATTGTCCAGGCTGTTTCCAAGTCCCACCCTGTAGGTTCTTCCTATTCTGACAGCATTGATGAAATCTTGATCGTAAATAAATTTTCCGTAATACTCCGAAAAGGTCAGGTTGATGTCGTCTCCTTTTCCATCGTAAACACCCCAGAGATATTTCTGGGTGCTTGTCATAGCCTGTTTGATCTGATCCGGGGTGAGGACGATGCTGGCATTCATATCAACATATGCATATGGTGAGAATCTTACCCCTTTATCCGGATGGACATATTTTGAAAGTTGATTCATGTCCTTGTCCTTTATTGCCTTGAGAACCTGATTTGAATAGACCAAAAGCTCCGAAGTCTTCTGCTGGTTCATGTAGTTTTGAATTTCGGTTTTTAAATTTTTGTTTTCTTCGGTGAGAAGATTGATGCTGACATCCTTCTGATCCAGTTTCACCTGAATATCTTTGTACAAAGACTGCTGCCAGGAATAAACACCTGCCCCGGATAAAGCAGCCGCAAGAATAATAAGAGCAACGACAATCATTGTTTTATTGGACTTCATGATCACACCGCCTTTCATTTCACTCAACTACTACTACATATCTACCCATTTACAATAACATGAAAAAGTTCAGTATAAGAATAAATTTATTCTTATACTGAACTCACACTAACTATTCTCTATTCTCTATTAGTTATTCTCTATTTCAAGTATGCTTCCATGATTTCCTTCGCAATTGGTGCAGCGGTTTTCCCACCTGTGGAACCACTGTATTCCAGAATGACAGCGATGGCGATCTGAGGATCCTCTGCCGGTGCAAACCCTACAAACCAGGCATGCTCCTTATCCCCTTGGCTGGAAGTCAATTCATTTTCTGCTGTTCCAGTTTTACCCGCGACATTGATTCCGCTTATGCGTGCCCTCGTGCCTGTGCCTTCTTCAACAACTTTAATCATCATACCTGTTACCTGATCGGCTGTAGATTTATCTGTCACTGTCAAAAAGACAGACGGCTTTTTACTGTAAATAACTTTCCCCTTTGAAGTGGAAATGCCTTTCACCAGATAGGGCTCCATCATTGTTCCATCATTTGCCAAAGAAGCGGTTATCATGGCCATATGCAGGGGTGTGACCTGCAGGCTGCCCTGACCTATTCCTACTGCCGCCATATCTGTTTTTTTCATGCTGGTGTAGGGAAATGAACTTTTTTTAACAGAAAGGTCAAAAGGCAGCTTTTTGTTAAATCCGAATTGCAGCGCAACCTCTTTCAAATTTTCAAAACCCAGATCAACTCCGGTTTGTGCAAATACCGCGTTGCTGGATACAGCCAGAGCTTTTGAAAAATCTATTTTCCCATAGGCCTTTTCACCAAAATTACTGATGAATTTGCCATCAATGACAACGGAACCCTGGTCATCATAACCTTCTTTTACCAAACCATTTTCATACGCTGCAACACTTGTGACGATTTTATATGTGGAACCTGGCACATAAATCCCCTGAATGGCTCGTGGCAGGAAGGGAGAATCCTGAGATTCAACGAGCTTCGACCAATTTTCTTCAAGGTTTGAAGAATTTGGATCATAATCCGGCTTGCTTACCATGGCAAGGATTTCTCCAGTCTTTGGATCAATAGCCACAACCGCTCCCTTTCTGTCTCCCAAAAGTTCACTTGCCTTTTTCTGAAGATCGTGATCGATGGTAAGGAGTAGATTATTGCCTTTTTTATCATCTCCTGACAATTGATCTTTAATATCCAGGATACTGCTTAGAGCATTTTTCCCAATGAGTTCCTGATTATACACGGATTCCAGAAGCGAATTTCCATAAATCACCGAATTATACCCAATAACCTGACTGTACAGATTTTCAAAAGGATATACCCTCTTCTGATTTTGAATTTCTCCCTCGCTGGCAGCAAGGATCTCGCCATCCCTGTCGTATATGCTTCCTCGAAGGGTCTCTCTTGCATATTCCGTCTGACGTTTGTTGAAATTGTTCGTGATGATATCTTCCTTCATAAATAATTCAAAATAAGACAGATAGCCAATTATGGAAAGGAACAACACACTCATGACAACGAGTATATGGATAACCCTTTTATTTTGGTTCATATTTCTCCTTCTTCTTCTTCAAAATTGTTCTTTGAAATTGCCTGCAGGATCCCTAAGGCGACAAAACTTGTTGTAAGTGAGCTGCCGCCATAGCTAATGAAGGGTAGTGTGATCCCTGTTAGTGGGATCAGCTTGATTACTCCGCCAATAATGATAAATGTTTGAAAACCGAACATAATTGTGATCCCCAGGGCAACAGCTTTATGAAAAGTATCGTCTACTTTCATAGCAATTTTCATGCCTCTGTAAACAAGGATAAAATAGAGAAGCACTACCGCCGCTCCGCCAAAAATTCCAAGTTCTTCACAAATTGCTGAAAAAATAAAATCCGTTTGAGCTTCAGGAATATATTGAGGACTCCCGAGGCCAATACCCGTGCCAAAAAAACCTCCAGAGCCAATGGCAAACAGAGATTGGGTGATCTGGTAGCCCTTTCCGGATATGTCCCTCCAGGGATCCAGCCAGGTTGATATCCTGACCTGAATGTGATAAACGTACTTCGCTCCCAGTAAACCTCCAACGATGGCTATCCCCGCATTAATAAGCAGTAATCGGAGGTCGCTTTCAAATATATATAATAATGTAAAATACACAAGAAAAAACAGCAGCGCTCCTCCCCATTCCCTTTGAATGACCAGGAAACCCATATGAGTGTACGCAATGAGCGTCATAACTGTCGTGTCTTTGATTTTAATTTTCTTCCCTTTGATCTGGAGATTAGGTATTTTTATGCTTCCGCGGTTTTTAAAAAAGCTTGCTATAAAAAAGATGAAAATAACCTTGATCATCTCCGAGGGCTGTAAAGTGATTCCGCCAATATTCACCCAGTTTGTCGCTCCGGAGATTTTTTTCCCAAAAGCCAGGGTGATGATAAACAGCGTAAGGGACAGAATCAGATAAAAAATTGTCAGCCTATCCCAGAATCTGATTTTTTGGTAGACAATATAACTGATGAAAAATAGAACGATGCCTCCCATGAACCATTGTATTTGCTTTATTCCAAGCTGAACCTCCAGTCGGAATATCATCATGATCCCAATGCTTGCCAGCATGGAGACGATTAGAAAAAGATACTCATCTCCCCAGGTTCTCCATTTGATGATGGTAAATGAAAGATAAATCAAAGCCATGACAATCAGACCTGACAGCAGAATTTTTTGATCATATCTTTCTTCGAATAAAAAAAGCAATGTAAATGCCAGCAGATTAAAAAGCAGTATCATCCTCACCGGACGATAGTTCGAAAATATACTATCCATAGCTCTCATCACTCCATGCTTTCAACATATAAAAAATTCAGCTGACCCAAATGTATGGCATCACCGTTTGTTAGTTCATGGCGTTTTTTTGAAATTTTCTCATCATTCACAAAAGTTCCATTCTTGCTGCCCATATCAAAGATATAACATATTCCATGATCAATAGCGATGCCTGCATGCTCCCCTGAAAGGAATGGATCCTGTATGAATATCTCGTTCTTGGGTGTTCTTCCAATGGTTTTGTCACCGTCTAAGACATAACTTTCATCCACCTTGAATTTTAACTTTTCCCGTTGATTGATCAGCTTAAGATACGGGTATTTTCCGCTGATCTTCTTACCGGTATAGCTGGTTGTGGATATATCCAGATAGATCAGTCGAATTATCCCATAAATGAAATAATAGATGATCACGATAAATATATATTTTAGTATCGTAGAAATTAATTCAAACATAAGATCTCCTCAATTCAATAGTAATGGTCTTTCATTCAAACTTACTTATTTATTATAATGTTTTAATCAGCTTCAAGCAAATAAAGGTTTTGTAAACAAACCGGTCATTTCTGGATACGTTTTTACTAATCCGCTTATTTATGGTAAGATATAATCAATAATATTATTAATCGAGGAGTAATTTATGACTAATTTTGTACTGGACAAAAAAAAATTGAAGAAATTTGGTTTTAATTTACTTAGCATAAGTATTGGATTTTTTATTTTTTTTAGTACCTTTGCCTATACCGCGCCATTTATTATTGCTCTGATCTTGTCCTTTGCCATTGAGCCGTTGATCAGATTTATCGTTAATAAAACTAAAATTCCCAGGAATATCGCGTCCTTCATGTGTGTGATCATGATCCTCGTGGTATTGATCCTTATGATAATTTTTCTAGCAGCCAAACTGGTTACAGAAGCCAAGGATTTATTTGAAATTCTTCCATCCTTCTTTAATAATATGGTCACTATGTTTTCCGAGTTTACCAAAAACGGCAATAGTTTTGTGATCGACCTTCCAGAAGAAGTTGTTTCTTTTCTGAATGATACGATCCAGAATTTGATTTCTTCCGTTGCAACCCTGGCGAATGCCTTGATCGCGCAAATTTTTAGTACAGCTGTATCAATTCCATCAGCGATTTTCTTTATTTTTATTACAGTGATTTCAACATATTTTTTATCCAGCGATCGGGAAAAATTTATCAGATTTGTGAAAAATCAAGTCCCTGAAAATTGGTACTCAAAGATCATTTTCATTAAGAATGATATTCTTCATTCCGTATTGCAGCTCATTAGAGCATATATGATCATCATGTCCATAACTTTTACGGAAATTTTTATTGGTTTGACCATTATTGGAGTACAATACGCATTCTTTATTGCTGTTATCATCGCAGTATTTGATATTATGCCCGTTCTGGGAACAGGAGGCATCGTTATCCCCTGGATCGTATATTCTTTTGTAACAGACAATTCAGAACTTGGTTTTTCTTTACTTATCCTGTATGGTATCGTGGTTCTGGTCAGGCAGCTATTGGAACCTAAAATCGTCGGGCATCAAATTGGAGTTCATCCACTGATTACACTGGCAGCGATCTATGTGGGACTTAAAACGATCGGTGCGGCTGGAATCATATTGGGACCAATCACTTTCCTTGTTCTCAGAAGCATTTTCGAAGTGGTCTTTAAAAAGCAATCCTTAAAAACACTACTGTTTTCAGAAAAACCTACTCCCTAAAAAATGGCTTAAGGATCGATTTCATCAAACTATCTGATTAATTTCGACCCTTAAGCCTTACTTGCACTAGTCATCGTGTGTTCCTTTCTGGTGGCTAATGTTTTTTCAAAGGCTTCCGATTCTATGGTTCCGGTTTTCAAGCCGGTTCGCTTTGAACCATTTTCCTTTGTACTATCTATATACCCAAAACATTAAAAATCAAACATATCTTCACTACCTACTAAAAAACTTAAGGATCGATTTCATCAAACTATCTGATTACTTTCAACCCTTAAGCTTTTAATTCATCAGTCATTCTTTCATTCCTTTCAGATTGGCCAATGTATTTTATCAAAGTACTTTTGATTTTGAATCTGGATCTCTCTTATCACCTTATAACTTTTCAGTTCCCTTTAACTTAGATATCAGGCTTTACCCTGATAGTGTTGGAAAGGCTTTTTAAGTTTCCAAGAAATTTCCCTGATACTCTAATCAGTTTCCTTTGTTATCTATATAATACCCTTAACTCATAAATTTAAACATTTTATGTCACTTTACCCTGATAATTTCAGCAAATTTCTCACATGGTGAAATTTTAACCAAAAATCAGAACATCCAATTTTTACAAATCGTCAACCCTTCCCAGGCATCGTTGGAGTATGCATCTGCTCCTACCTTTTCGCAAATATCGCTGTTTACGATTGGTCCCCCTAAGATGAATTTCAAATCGTTTCTTAATCCCTTATTATTGAATTTTTCAATAACAACTTTCATGGAATTGATGGACTCAGGTACAACACCGCTTAACCCAATGATATCAGGCTTGATATCCTGGCAAACCTCAAGGAATGTCCCTGCGGATACATCTATCCCCAGATCAAAAACATTGAATCCCGAAGCTTCTGCAAGTTTTATGAATATATCTTTACCAAGGTTATGATGGTCGTGTTTAACTGTCCCGATAAGTATTGTAGCTTTATTTTCTTTGCCCTCATTATTGAAGGTAGTTCTCATCTCCGGCAGAGATATGATCTCCTTAAAAATTTCACCTGCCATAATAAGATCAGCAATAAAGTAATTCTTATTCTCGTAATCCTGTCCCGCCCTGTTTACTCCTTCGTGAACACAGGACACTACCTCAGCCGGACTAGATCCGCCATTGATCAAACTTTTCGCAGCCCTTAAAGCCCCTGCCTCATTAAGCGTATGCACCGCACTGACTAGTTTTTCTTTCATCGAACCACTCCCATCACATTCGTATGTATACAGAATACTCTTTTGATAATATTTTATCAATGTCTTTTTGTGTACTTATTGGCAGTTAGCGGTTAGCGGTTAGCAAAAAAGACAAAAGCAGCCCTGTTATAAACAAGGACTGCTATGACCACAATAGTCTCTAGTCTCAAGTCACTAGTCCCTAGTTTTAAGTTGTAAGTCACGATGTTTGATTTTCAATATTAAAATATTTTTTTAAATATAAACATTTTAGAAAAGATTTTATGAATGGGCGCGTCTGAGTCATATTTTCTAAAATGAACGTTCATTGTAAATTGTACACTGTACATTGTCAATTGAATTTGTCCTAAGCATGCCAGATTTATGCAGTTCAACGTTTTTGCTTTTAGCTAATTGCTACTCACCTGATCGCTAACAGCTGATTCAAATTTCCCCGCCGGCGAACTGGCTGTTGTACAGGTCGGCATAGAAGCCTTTGTTTTCCATGAGTTCATTATGACTGCCCATCTCAATGATACTTCCCTGGTTCATTACAAGTATTGTCTCAGCATCTCTGATGGTAGAAAGGCGGTGAGCAATAACAAAGCTCGTACGGTCTTGCATCAGATTAGCCATGGCCTTCTGTATCAGTACTTCTGTTCGCGTATCTACGCTGCTTGTGGCTTCATCCAAAATCAATATTGCGGGATCCGCAAGGATCGCCCTGGCAATTGTGATCAGCTGTTTCTGTCCTTGAGAGATATTCGTTGCTTCTTCGTTTAGTATCGTTTCATAGCCTTCAGGAAGTGTTCTGATAAAGTGATCGGCATGTGCCGCTTTGGAAGCTTCTATAATTTGCTCTTCAGTGGCATTTTCCTTGCCATATGCGATGTTATCCCTGATAGTCCCATTGAAAAGCCATGTATCCTGAAGTACCATTCCAAACATCCTTCTCAGGCTGCTTCGTTTGATATCTCTGGTGTCTACTCCATCGATTGCTATTTTCCCTTTATTGATTTCATAAAATCTCATCAGGAGATTTACCAATGTCGTTTTACCAGCACCTGTTGGCCCAACAATTGCCACGGTATGGCCTTGTTTTACATCCAGATTCATATTTTCGATCAATGGAATATCATCCACATATCGGAAGGACACATTCTCGAAAACTACATTGCCTTCCGGGTTTTCAATGGCGACAGCAGCTGCACTATCCTGGATTTCTTCCTCCTCGTCAAGGACTTCAAAGATCCTCTCTGCGCAAGCAACCGTGGACTGGAGTACATTTGCAATATTTGCGGTCTGAACGATGGGCATGGTAAAGTTTCTGGAATACGTTATGAATGCCAGCATATCCCCAAGTTTCAGGATATCTTTTGTGATCCAAAGTCCTCCTACGACGCTAATCAATACATAACCGATATTGCTGATAAAGTTCAATAACGGAAACATGATTCCGGAAACAAACTGCGCTTTCCAGCCTGCATTGTACAGTCTTTCATTTACTTCCTTGAATTTTTTAACAGAATCATCTTCATGATTATACGCTTTAACAATTTTATGTCCTGTATACATTTCCTCCACATGTCCGCTTAATATTCCTAATTCCTTCTGTTGTGCAGCGAAATATTTCTGTGATCTCTTCGCGATCATCATTGTTGTCAATACATAAAGGGGCAAGGTTGCAATAACGATCAGTGTGAGTACCGGACTAATGGTAAGCATCATCACAATATATCCAACCAAAGAAATCACTGATGTAATGATCTGGGTGATACTCTGCTGAAGGGTCGTAGCTATGGTATCCACATCATTGGTGACCCTGCTGAGCATATCCCCATGAGGGTGCATGTCATAATATTTCAGTGGAAGTTTGGAAAACTTATGATCCACGTCCCTTCTCAAATCCCTGACTGTTTTTTGAGATACTCCTGACATGACTAATCCCATAATCAGACTAAAAAGCGAACTAACAAGATACATTCCCATTAGTATTAAAGCGATTTGACCGATATACTTGAAATCGATCTTTCCATTCGTCTCCTCTATGGCTGTTATTACCCCATCGATCTGATCATCACTGATGGATATTTCTGAATCGGGACTTGTTGCAGGTGCATTCTCCATGGTTGACATAGTATCGCTTAAACTAAGTATTTTTCTTGCGATTTCAGCTTTTTCTGCTCCTGTTTTCAAAGTGCTGATTACCGGCAGATCGATAAATTCCCTGAGATCCGCAAGACCAGTCTTGTCAAAGGTTTGGTCTTCAGCTGTTGTTTCGGTATCTGTGCCCATATCCGGCATTTTCTCCAGCAGTATGAGCATTTTGTCAAGAGCTGCCAAGCGCTCCTTTTCATCGGTTATGCTTCCCAGGTCATTCATTTTAAGCAGTTCTAAAACTGTATCAAGGGAATCCTTGTCGATGGCATTATCTGTTGGTTCGGTTCCATCGGTTTCAATATCCGGCATATTTTTAAAAATGCCGACCAACTCGATAGTTGTTGTTTTTTTCTGCATCGGATCCTGGATTTCTTCCAGGAGAGGCAGAGCCAGTAGTGATTTTATTGTGTCTAACGAGTCAGCATCCATCCCCTCAGCTGTTGAAGAACTTGCGGGCATTTTATTGAGAACATTGATAAAGCTTACCGTTAACGCTGCTTTTTCCTTCAGGTCCGCACCTGAACTTATCGCTTTAAGATTCAGAAGTTCCTTAACGGCGCTAAGACCAGAAGTTTGTGCCGATGAAGGCATTTTCCCTAATACGCTGATAAAGTTAAGTGTAGCTGTTTTTTTATTGTTAGAAGAAGAGATTTCTTCACTTTTTAATAGATTGATCATATTTCCGGCAGTAGCTGCATCCATTGTCTGAGAGCTGCCCGGGAGCTGAGGGAGCGTTTGCATAAGCTCGATAAATTTAATTGTCGTTGCGATCTTATCGTTTCTGTTTGTTCGTGTTTTTATACTGGGTAAATCCAGCAAGTCCTGAATATTGCTTAATGCCTGGGGATCTGTGATCCCGCCTGAAGCGATCAGTTGGCTCAACGTGCCGTCAAGGCTATCCTGTGTTGTCGCCATTTGTGCAATCAAATTATCTTTTGCGCTATTCTGCGCCTTGATCATCTGGGTATAGACGCCTTCTACCGCTTTATTTTGCGCGTCGCTCATTTTGTTAGTGATGTTCGTATCGGCTTCTTTCTGGGCATCACCCATGCTGGTCATGATGGAATCATTCATTTCATTTTGAACATCCGTCATATTATCCAGAATAGAAGTTCTTGCTTTGATCTGTCCCTCAGACATCTGACTGATGATTTTGCCTGCCATATAACCGTCCTGAAGTTTATTCATTGCCTTGGCTGTTACTTTAGGAGCGGCTATTGTAAAGATCGTGCTGGCAATTGCAAATATAACCACCAGGATCAGATTGATCCGGTGAGGTTTTAAATACTTCATAAGTCTTTTTAATGTGCCTTTGAAATTTTTAGGCTTCTCAACGGGAACCCCAAATCCTCTCATGGGACCGCCGCCATGGCTTCCCCCCGGCCCAACTGCCGGTTTCTTAAATTCGTCATTTTTTCTTTCCCCGTTGCTCATGCTATCTCCTCCTCGCTCAACTGAGAAGATACGATTTCTTTATATACTTCACAGGTTTTCATTAGCTCACGATGTGTTCCCATCCCGGCTACTCTGCCTTCGTCCATAACGATGATCCTATCCGCATCCATTACGGTCCCCACTCTTTGAGCAACAATAATTACCGTAGATTCACTGATTTCCTTGTTCAAGGCAGCTCTGACCTTTGCATCAGTCTTAAAGTCAAGGGCAGAAAAACTGTCATCAAATATATAGATTTCTGGCTGTCTCACCAGTGCTCTTGCGATGGAAAGTCTCTGCTTTTGTCCTCCGGAGATATTTGTTCCCCCCTGAGAAATGTAATGGTCATATCCACCCTCCATAGTATCGATAAATTCCTTCGCCTGGGCGATTTCAGAAGCTCTTGCTATTTCCTCTGTTGAGGCATCCATGTTTCCGTATCTGATATTCTCTGCGATCGTTCCAGAAAAAAGTACGGCTTTCTGAGGAACAAGCCCGATTTTCCTTCGGATGATCTCCATGGAGGATTCCTTGACATCTACTCCGTCCACAAGAACTCTGCCATCAGCAGGATCATAAAATCTTGGTATCAGGTTGACTAACGTTGATTTTCCTGAACCAGTAGAACCGATGATTGCCGTTACTTCACCCGGGCATGCTGTAAATGAGATATTCTTTAAAACAGGCTCCTCCGCTCCAGGATAACAGAATGTGACATTTTCAAATTGTATGTGTCCCTTCCCAACAAAATCACTCTTGATTTCATCAGGATCCTTTACACTTGGCAAGGTCTCAAGAACTTCGTTGATCCTGACTGCCGCTGCCTGAGCTCTTGGAACCATGATAAACATCATAGAAAGCATAAGCATGGACATCATGATCTGCATGGCATACTGCATAAACGCACTTAAATCTCCAAGGTTCATACTGCCTGCATCAATTTGAAGACCCCCAAACCACAATATCGAAAGGGAGGTCAGGTTCATGATCAACATGATTGAAGGCATCATGAAGGCCATGATCCGATTTACCTGGATATAATTATCTGTTAAATCTGTGTTTGCCTGTTCAAATCTGATGTTTTCTTTTTCTATGGTATCAAATGCTCTTATGACTCTGACTCCAGTCAGTTTCTCCCTCAGGACCAGATTGATCCTGTCGATCTTTTTCTGTACCTGCTGGAAAAGCGGGATGACTTTTCTTGCCAGAATCGCAATAACTACCCCAAGGACTAAAATAGCGATCCCCAGCACACCGGTGAGTTCCACATCCCGTGAGAATGCCATAACCAGTCCCCCAACCGCCATCATGGGTGCGCTTACCATCATCCTTAGGATCATCATGACGACGTTCTGTACCTGTGTAATATCATTGGTTGTTCTTGTAATCAGTGTCGCCGTACCCAAAGAATCAAATTCTTTTAAAGAAAAGCTTTCCACCCTTTCAAAAACCTTGTTTCTGAGTATCGTTCCAAGTGCAGTAGATACTTTGGAAGCCAGGAAACTGGAAATAACGGCACATAGCGCGCCAAGTCCGGCGATAAGAAGCATGAAGCCTCCTGTCGTCCATATATAGTCCGTATTTCCATTCATGACGCCCTCATTGATAATATCTGACATCAGTGTCGGAAGATAAAGATCTCCTATGGTTTGCAGAAATATAAGAACTAATATGATTACGATCTGTAAGGTATACGGTTTTAAAAACCTAAATAGTTTTATCATTTAAATTATCAGCTCCTTTATGTTGATTCCCTATATTTTGTCGAAAATATTTTTCATTTCGATAATAAGTGTATTAAGCTTCGTTACATCGTCATCATCAAGTACTTCAAATCTTTTCAGAAGTTCCGACTTGACGATATTCATATGCAAATCCACAAATTCCTGTCCCTTTTCTGTGATTTTTAAATTTACTACCCTTCTGTCTTCAGAGTCGTTCTCCCTGACAATCAGACCTTCTTGAATAAGTTTGTCAGCCAGTATCGTCAGATTTGATTTTGGAATACACATCTTATCGCTATATGTACTCATCGTCCTTCCATTTTCCTCATGAATTCTGAACAGTAAACCAAGCTGCTGCTTGGGTATCTCCATTTCAGGCATTTCTTTCATCAGTTTTTTAAACATGGCAGGCAGGAGCATCAAGAGATTTTTTGACAATTCAGCTCTATCAGACAATTTCATTCCTCCTTTAAGATTTATGATTATTACGTTTCGTAACTGTTACTAATTATAACTATTCCATTAAAAAAAAGCAAGAGAATTTAATAAGATAAGTATTAAATCATCCTGCAAAAAACATACGTTGAAGGTTAAATCACTTTAATATCAGTCAGTGTCATGATTCCGTCATGCACCATTTCCTTCAGGAGCGGTATGAGGGTTTCCAGCAGTTCCTCTTCCTCAATAACCTCGATCATGACGGGAAGGCCTTCACTTAAATCCAGGATGTGGGCAGAGTGGATCACACTATGATTTCCAAAGCCTTCGATCCCCCGATAGACGGTAGCACCTGTTGCCCCCAGTTCCTTGATCTTCAGGATAACCGCATGGACTAGACTATGGCCTTTATATTTTGCGTCTTCATTCAGATAAATCTTTAAAAGCTTGACCGATTTAGAAACCTGCATTTTCATCTCTCCATCCGTGTTTTTACTTAAAACTGTTTTGCAGCAAAAAAACCTGCCATATAGAAGATGATACCCAGAAAAAGCGAACCGAAAATGTAGATTGAAGCATTGAGCTTCTCTTTTCCACTGATCAGGTCGAATCCTTCATACATAAAGGTTGAAAAAGTTGTATACCCACCTAAAAATCCATCTCCAATGAGAATATATCCGCTTTCAGGAAGTTCAAGACCACTCACCACACCCAGCAGAAACGCGCCCGTCACGTTAATGACGAATGTTCCTGAAGGAAAAGACCCTCCCTTTTTTTGAGAAATTTTCCGCCCAAGGATAAACCTGGTCAGACTTCCAAAAATTCCACCCACGCCTGCAAGTAAATAATTCATTTTTCACCTCTTGAGCGCAGTCTATAATTAATCATCCGGGCTGTTGCCATTCCTGCGTAGGCAGCAAATAATCCCATCATAATGGAAATTGCACTATAGGCAAGACCTGCAGGATATTGACCTGACAATATCAGAACGGAGGTTTCCTTGCAAAAAGTTGAGAATGTTGTGTAAGCGCCAAGGAGGCCAGTTGCGATCCCTATCCGCAGATCTGGATCTATGGAGATCACTTCAAGGGCAAAGATCAGGAAAAATGCCAGAAGATAGCTGCCTGATATATTGATGATAAAGGTATTCAAAGGAAAACTGCCACTATAGTCAAATATCCCTTGAGATTTAATCAGATATCTTAATATTGCACCAATGAAGCCAAATGCGCCAATTAAGCAGTATTTTCTCATAAATTCATTCCTTTCATATACCTTGTAAAATTATATTTTAATGAGATAAATAAATCAAGAAATTATTATATTTATGCATCATAACCATCAAAAACGGTTATGTTAACGTTGACAATGCATAATTATATGAGTATAATAATATAAAATATTAAAAAACGATGACTGAGAAAAAGTAAGACTGATCTTTTTCTAAAGAAAGCTGCCGGAGGATGAGAGGCGCAGAAAAAACAGTTCTGAATACATCTCAAGAGTTGCTCCCTGAAAGGTTTTCCATGTAGGGTGTTGCCGGAAATGCACACGTTATCGTGCAAGGTATGATTTATACTTATTAAGATCAGGATCGCGAGTGACTGATGAATTAAGGTGGTAACACGGTGAATATCCGTCCTTTGCATAAAGGGCGGTTTTTTTTGTGCCAAAATATTTGAACCTCAGCAATTAGGTTGAGCTTTTTGGCATACGTGAGAGAAAATAATAAATTTAATGGAGGAAGTATAATGGCAAATGTAAAATTTCACAGCGGAGAAAAAGTACCTTTAGAGATGCATAAGGTAAGAATTGTACAGAAACTCGAACTGCTCCCCATCGAGAAAAGACTGGAAGCAATCGCAGAAGCAGGAAATAACACCTTCTTGTTGAAGAATCGAGACGTATTCATGGACATGCTTACAGACAGCGGTGTAAACGCCATGAGCGACAAGCAGCAGGCAGCCATGATGGCTTCCGATGACAGCTATGCAGGAAGTGAAACCTTTTATAGACTGGAAGATAAATTAAAAAATCTTTTTGGCATGGACTACATTCTTCCTGCCCATCAGGGAAGAGCCTGCGAAAATATCATTTCCCAGACATTGATCAACCCAGGTCAAATCGTTCCCATGAACTACCACTTTACTACGACAAAATCCCATATCGTTATCAACGGTGGAACGGTTGAAGAATTGATCATTGATGAAGGTCTTGAAACAACGAGCACCTGCTCCTTCAAAGGAAACATGAATATTGACAAGCTTGAAAATCTAATCCGATTGAACGGCAGCGAGAATATTGCTTTTGTCCGTATGGAAGCTGGAACAAATCTGATTGGAGGTCAGCCCTTCGCATTAGCTAACCTTAAGGAAATAAAAGAAGTTTGCCGTAAAAACAATATCCTTCTCATACTTGACGCGAGTTTGCTTC
Source organism: Eubacteriaceae bacterium (assembly GCA_013335935.1). Taxonomy (GTDB): domain Bacteria; phylum Bacillota; class Clostridia; order Eubacteriales; family Alkalibacteraceae; genus JAAXUP01. Next base: position 24,206 of record JAAXUP010000007.1, read on the forward strand.
AGGATAATCTCTATTTCATAAAAACAAAAGAAGAAGAATACAAAGAAAAAAGCATCAGAGAAATCACTCGTGAAATTGCAGATCAATGCGACATCATTTATTTTTCTGCAAGAAAATTAGGCAGTGCACGAGGCGGCGGAATCTGTATTCGTAGTGAACATATCTTTAATGGCATGAGGGAATTTGTCACACTCTATGAAGGTTTCCTGACTTATGGTGGAATGTCTGTAAGGGAGATGGAGGCTATGACTGTCGGCCTTGAAGAGACTATGGATATGGAAGTAATCAATCAGGGTCCTCAATTTATCGAGTTCATGGTAGATGAGCTGATCAAGAAAAATGTTCCTGTTATTACTCCTGCCGGTGGTCTTGGCTGCCATGTAAATGCAATGGATTTTGTGGATCATATCCCACAAAACGAGTACCCGGCAGGTGCACTTGCCTCAGCATACTATCTTGTCAGCGGAGTCAGAGGAATGGAAAGAGGAACCATGTCAGAACAAAGAAATCCTGATGGAAGTGAACTCTTTGCGAATATGGAACTTCTGAGACTTGCCATGCCAAGAAGAGTATTTACAATGTCTCAGGTCAAATACGCGGTTGATCGTCTCGCTTGGCTGTATGAAAACCGTGAAATGATTGGCGGATTAAGGTTTACAGAGGAACCAAAGATCCTTCGATTCTTCTTCGGGCGTCTTGTACCGGTATCTGACTGGCAGCAGAAGCTGGTTGAAAAATTCAGAAAAGATTTTGGTGACAGTCTTTAAATTTGACTGCTTAAAAAAATGCGGTTTACTCCATGAGTAAACCGCATTTTTAACATTATGGATTTTTTTACTTTAAATTAAGCTTTTTAACGATTTCTTCTGCTTTCTTAGCTCCATCTTCCGTTAGATAAACTGCCTTGGAACTCTTTTTCCAGGAGATCAATTCATCTTCAGTCAGTTCGTCTAAAGCTTCAAATGGATAACCCTTCCAGCTTTTTTTTACAGCTGTACCATTTTCATCTTCTTCCGTAGAAGTCAGATACAATAAGGCCAATGTTAACTCTTTAATTAATTCAAATTTCGTCACTAAAACACCTCCAATTACACATTATACCTTAATTATAGTATAAATAGCTTGATACTTAAACTTATATCGTATTAAAGCGACAATATATTATAGATTCCCTTAAGATTTTCATATAGTACCTCAGAAGATGATTTTCTTTTTGAAAACAGCATACTCTTTTCGGCAATTCTCTCCTCGTCCTTCAGGTGTCTGATATACACCTCAGGAAGAAAGCTGTAAAATTCGGATAACAGAACAAGCTTGTCTGCAACCGGGAGGCAATTGGCATGATAGGTTCTAAGAAGATCGTCCAGTTTCTCGAAATTTTTTGAACGGAGACTTTTATCTATCTCCTTTAGCAGATTCATTATATTGAAGAGTTCATCTTCCAGTGCATTTATTTTTAATTGAACTTTCATTTCGAAAATCTTTTTGATTTTTGACTTTTTCAGGCCGGAGAAACTATTAAATTCATCATTTGTATTTTTTAGATCCAGGATAAGTTCCAGTATCCCTTTATTGACAAGTTCAAACATCTTCTCAAGATACAGGTTTTCTTCATTCTTCACTACTGCTGCTTCATTATTTTTATTCCATGGAAATGTCCTGTCCATTGTCTTTCCCCCACCTCTGCATCTGCAAATCCACCATCGGTTACACACATAATAAATATTTTACAATTAATAGCCTGATCATACAAGCTGTATTCTCACAAAAAAACAGGATCATTCACAGTACCTTGATTAATATTATAAATTACTGTATAATTATAACAAAGGCTAAGGAGGCTGATTATATGAAACTTATATTTTTTAGACACGGCGAAGCAGAAAACCCCACTGAGGATTCATGTGATTTTGAAAGAAGGCTCACCCCTCAGGGAATAGCATCTGTACAAAACAGTTCCAAGTTATTGAAAGCTATGATTTCTGGGATAAATGAAGTAACGATCTGGTCCAGCCCGCTTATCAGAGCTGTTGAGACTGCTGATCTGCTGGCAGCTGAACTAAATGTGACCAAAGTAAAAAAAATCAACGCGTTAGGAAAAGCTGGGTTCAGAAAAATCATCGAGAAAATTCAAAAAAAAGATTTTTCAGATGCTTCCTGTCTGATCCTTGTGGGACATATTCCCGCTCTAGACAAATGGAGCAGCCGATTGACGGGAACTGAACTTTCATTCGGAAAATCAGCTTTTGCTATATTCAATCTAAAATCCAATTTAAAAAAACGAGCAAAAATCGATTTTTTTGCAGCTCCTGAATATTTAAAAATATTCGCTGGACAGATTCTTCCACTTCAGGACGATTCTGAAGAAGCGTCATTTGAAACGGAGAACTCAGGAAGTTTTGATCAGGAAATCGCTATGGACTGCGATGATGACAATGGTCAGATATCCAGTTTTGAAAGAGAAGAAATGCTTGAAGAAATTTCCGATGAAGTGACCGATGAAGATCAGGAAGCTTCACAAAATTCTGATGAAGGCTGACAAAATCATTCCAAAAATCCTGGATAAAAACATTCTTGATGCTATCGAAAAATTTGACCATTTAAAATCACCTGCATACGATCCTGAAAATGTCCACCGATTCAGAATAAGTATAAGAAAAATAAAATCTCTTTTGTCTTTCTTTAAACCGTTATTCGATCCGGCATGGTATTTGATTACCCGTGATAAACTGCGGGTTATTCAGCAGGACACGTCTGCTCTTCGTGAAACCGATGTTATGCTTGGACAAATCCTCAATACTTTTAAGTCCATTACAGTATATGAGGAACCCGGAAAGTGTTTATATGATCTTGTTACAAGATTTAATATCGCTGAACGACACCGGATACAAAAAATCATTCAGGCTGAGGGCTGGAAGACTGATCTGGTAAGTATTCATAGCTCCCTTTTGGCTAATGAACTATTCCAATCAGAATGCTGCAAAGTATCTTTTGATGTCTACGCCAATGAAAGGATCGCAGGCTGGATCAAAAAAATCACCAGACTTCACAAAAGCGTCGATTTTCACGATCATTTTGCAGTTCATGACCTGCGGATAAGGTATAAGAAGATCCGTTACTGCACGGAGGAAATGCAAGGTGTTTTGAAATTCGACCATGAATCTTTGTTGAAGATCATGAAACCTCTTCAGGAAAACGCCGGATATTTGCATGATGCTGTGTTGAATGAACTTCTGATTTCTAAAATTTTAAGAAATTCCCACCAAAGAAAAGCATATTTTGAAGCTGGCTATTTTTCAGGTATAACGAATTCCCAAATTGAATCGAAAGAACGAAATATGAGAACATTATGGAAGAAATTTAAAAAAAACAAGACCTGACAAAATCAGGTCTTGTTTTTTTCATTCAGATAAAACGTCTGCCTCCAGTTTCAATGCCTTTGCAAGGAGTTTGGATGTGCTCGCTTGAAATGTTAGGGTAATAAATATGGCAGCAAATGTCACTGCCGAAATAATTTCAGCATTTGGCAAATTCATGGCTACCAGCATTCCTGCAAGTGCCGCAGGAATAACGCCTGTTTCGCGGACCCACATCAGATAGATGATCTCTCTCATTGACCATTTAGCTGTTCGGTCCCAAGTTACTGAAACTAAAACCGATATTGGTCTGGCGACAAAAATAAGAATTGCAACGATGAGCAGGGTGCTTCCAATATTTGAGAAAAGTATTCCAAAATCAACGTGAGTCCCTAATAGAATAAAAATCATCATCCTCATGATGATGGTCATTACTTCCTTAAACCGCAAATGGGTCTCGAGAAATTGTTCAGGAATACACATATTTAAAATCTTCTTGTTACCGCAGATCATTCCAACTACGAAGACTGCGATGAAACCACTGAAACCGAAATAATTTGAAATGACATACGCTCCGATTACAGCCCCTAATGCTATTTCAGAAGGATGCTCCTGAAAAACGCCAACTTTTGTACCTGAATCAGAGATCGCTTTACTGGCGAGAAGACCTAAAATCAAACCCACAGCAATCCCCCCCAGCGAGGTTTTAAATAGTTCAAATATACTGTCTGACAACGAGAATGTTCCTGCAGTGATTATGCCGAGAATTGCAAAAGTTGCAATAGCGCCTGCAGCATCATTAAACGCCGATTCTGCAATGATCGTCTGTTTTAAACGGTCATTGATATTCATATTTTTAAAAAGAGGAACTAATACCGAAGGATCTGTGGATGCGATGACCGCTCCCAGCAGCAGCGCATAGATCCATTGAATATGCAGGATTTTAAATGCGAAATATCCTGTAATAAACATGGAGACCAGAACACCCAGAGTAGATAATACAATAACGGAAAGCTTGACTTTATTGAGAACCTTTAAGTCGATTTCTCTTCCGCCGTCATAAAGGATATAGGCTGCACCAAAGGTCAGGATAAGCTGATTTCCAATAGGGTACGTGTCAATATTCACTAAATTAAGAACTTGTGGACCGATAATGATTCCTGCAATGATATATAAAACTACATCAGGAAGCTTGACGATGCCGCTTATTTTTGAAAAGACTACCCCTGAGAGAATAATTATTGCTAAAAATTCCAGGATTTTGTTCGCTTGAAGCACTGTATCTGTTGCCATTTTTACACTCCTTTTATAATAATAAAGATCTGATAATATTCTATAGATTATCAGATCTTTTGTATATATTAGTTTATTATTTAACATCCATTATTTGTTAATCTTTTATCAACAATCTCTTATTTTTCAGAATAGATTATTTTATGGACCTCATCGTCCTATACATTAACTTCTGCTTTTTCACCGAGTAAATCCCTGTTGGCATCCAATACGGGTTTGACCTGGTCTCTTATGAACTCTACAACCTGCTCTGGCGCTCTGCCAATATATTTTCTGGCGTCAAGAATATTTTCAAGGTCAGATTCCTCCAGTTTGAATGCGCTGTCATTTTTGATCCTTTCGATGAGATCATTGGACTTTCCTTCAACCTTTACCATTCTGCCGGCTTCCATGGAGTGAACTCTTATTTTCTCATGAAGCTCCTGTCGATCACCGCCTTTTTTGACCCCCTGCATAATGATATTTTCAGTTGCCATAAATGGCAGCTCTGCATCAATATGCTGCTTAATGACTTTTTCATAGACGACCATGCCCTCCGATACATTTAAACATAAATTGAGTATGGCGTCAACAGCAAGAAACGATTCCGGTATGGCTATTCTTTTATTTGCCGAGTCATCCAGTGTTCTTTCGAACCATTGAGTAGAAGCAGTAATTGCAGGATTTAAAGCGGTTATGACAACGTAGCGGGCAAGTGAGCTTATCCTCTCCGTTCTCATGGGATTTCGCTTGTAAGCCATGGCAGATGATCCTATCTGGCTTTTTTCGAAGGGTTCCTCGATTTCCTTCAGGTGCTGGAGTAACCTGATGTCATTGCTAAATTTATACAAACTTTGAGCAATGCTGCTTAAAACATTACAGACCCTTGAATCGAACTTTCTTGGATAGGTCTGGCCTGTTACGGCGAAACTATCCTTAAAGCCCATTTCTTTTGCCACAAATCTGTCCAGTTCTTTGATTTTTTCATGGTCTCCTTCAAACAACTCCATAAAGCTGGCTTGAGTACCGGTTGTACCCTTAACACCTCGTAACTTGACATGTTCCAGTAGAAAATCAATTTCATCCAGATCCATAAGGAGGTCCTGTATCCATAGTGTTGCTCTTTTTCCAACAGTGGTAAGCTGGGCTGGCTGAAAATGGGTAAATCCAAGGGTAGGCATATCCTTGTATTCCATAGCGAATTCAGTCAGCCGGCTGATGCAGTTGATCAGTTTCTTCCGGACGGTCAGCATTCCCTGGGTATATACGATGATGTCCGTGTTGTCTCCTACATAAGCGCTGGTTGCACCCAGATGGATGATTCCTCTGGCTGTTGGGCATATTTCCCCATAGGTATGAACATGAGCCATAACATCATGCCTCAGCTCTTTTTCCTTCTTCTGGGCCAGATCATAATCGATATTGTAAATGTTGTCTTCCAATTCTTTTATCTGTTCATCGGAAATATTTAAACCCAACTGTTTTTCGCCTTTTGCAAGAGCCACCCAAAGCTTTCTCCAGGTGCTGAATTTATTATCATGAGAAAATATCCCCAACATTTCTTTTGAAGAATATCTCTCGATTAATGGACTAACATATTCATTGGTTATCATTTATTCGACCTCCTTTATAAATTGTTCGATTCGATCGATTCCTTTTTTGATCTGCTCCAGACTTGTCGCATAGGATATCCGGACGAATTTGTCCGTTCCGAATGCGATTCCGGGGACTAAAGCCACATCAAAGCTTTCCAGCAATATATCCGCCAGATCCATAGATCCCTTGATCAGCTTGCCTTGGTAGGTTTTTCCAAACAGTTTTGATACGTTTATGAAAACGTAGAATGCTCCCTTGGGATAGATATAGGAGAGCTGTAGGATCTTATTAAGACGTTCAATACAATATTTTCTTCTCTGGTCATATTCCGCCAACATGCTATTGAGGACTTCTTCCGGACATTTCATTGCACCGATCCCTGCGTATTGCGTGATGGATGATGGATGGGAAACGGCATGTCCCTGAACAGTTCCCATAGCCTGTATCACTTCCTTGGAAGCGGCTGTATAACCAAGTCTCCAGCCTGTCATAGAATGGGATTTAGATACTCCATTGATAACAATAGCCAGCCGTTTTATCTCCTCATTCAACGAGGCTATGCTAACATGCTTTTCCCCATCATAAATCAGTTTTTCATATATTTCATCTGAAATAACATAAACCTCATGCTTCACTGCTATCTTGGCAAGCGCCTCCAATTCTTCCCTTGAATATATTGCTCCTACAGGGTTTGAAGGGCTATTGATCAATATAGCTTTTGTTTTTTCAGTAATATTCTTTTCAAACAGCTCTGCGGTCATCTTAAAATCATTTGCTTCACTGGTTTCAACAAACACAGGAATGCCATCAGCGATCCGAACGATTTCGGGATAGCTCACCCAGTAAGGAACTGGAATGATAACTTCATCCCCTTTGTTCAGGATGCTTTGAAAGGCTGTAGAAAGGCTGTGCTTGGCACCACTGTTCACAATGATCTGATCCGGAGGATACACGAGTCCGTTGTCTCTGAGAAGTTTTTCGCTTATCAGTTTTCTTAATTCAAGTACCCCAGTAGCAGGCGTGTATTTTGTATGTCCGTCATTTATAGCCTGGATCGCACATTTCTTGATAAAATCAGGAGTATCAAAATCTGGCTCCCCTGCGCCGAATCCAACTATATCATGACCTGCCTTTGTGAGCTCTTTCGCTCTGGCGGTGATAGCCAAGGTCATGGATGGTTTAGTATCTTTAACTCTGTCTGAAATCATTTTTTTCATTAATCATTACCTCCGGGTTTATAATTCACAGTTCTATCTGGAAAGTGGCTAAGAAATACTAGCCAGCTTATCCATCAATGCCTCAACATAAGTATATGGTATCTTGCAAGTCCCTATCTGAACAATACTATTTGCAGTATTGCCATGAAAATCGGAACCCCCTGTAACAAGGCGTTTGTTTTCTTTACATAGATTGTATAATTCTATCCTGTCTTTTGATGTATTAAGGGGATGATATACCTCAAGACCGTCAATGTCCTCTTTGATGAGGTCACCGATCATATATTTGGCCTTAATGACTGCCGGGTGAGCGATAACGCTTAACCCTTTATGAGCATGGATCATGTCATTGCATTCAAAGCATGTCAGTTTCTTTTTAGGTACATAATACGGACTCTCGGTATGCAGGTATTTAGCAAAGGCTTCCTTTGTATCCCCGCTATAACCCTGGCTGACCAGTGCTTTCGCAAAATGAGGTCTCCCTACACTTGCTGAAGAATTAAATATATCTTCAAAATCCAGGTGGATTCCCGATGCTTTGAATTTCTCTGCCATTTGATAGGCTCGTTCAAGTCTGTGCTTCCTTAAATCTTTAAGGATTTCTTCAATGGCATCTGTTTTTGAACTGTCAAAATAGCCAAGAATGTGAATATCCTCAGTTCCGCTGCTGCAGCTGAATTCGATACCTGTTATAACTTCGACTCCATATTTTTTTTCGAAGGTTTTAGCCTCCAATACCCCTGAAAAATTATCATGATCTGTAATGGAAATGGCCTTTAAATTTTTTTCAGATGCAATTTTTATGATTGTTTCTGGTGTCAGCACCCCATCGGAATGGTTGGAATGAATATGAAGATCTGCGTATCTCATTGATTCACCTTCTTTAAAATCTTTAAATATTATAGCATAAATATGAACTTCTTCATAAACATTTATTAACGAGCTGACATATCTGTCTACTTGAATAGCGTCTCAGAGGGACCCAAGCGAGCTAGTCCACCTTTCCTAGTCCAAGAATAGCGTCTTCGACGCGTTATTCAAGTAGACCAGGAAAGTTTGGACCCCAGCAAGCTAGTCGAACTTTCCTGGTCTAAAAAAAGCAAAAAGAACTTCCCAGCGCTTTTTGCTTCAATTTTAATGCTTATTCTGTTGGTTCAGTAATCTCCGGATAATATTTAATAAAGTTCTGAATACAGGTACATTTCCCAGAAGCTTCATCAATCTCTGTTATAATTCCGTTTAGCTGCAGCATTCCATTTGCCAGTTCATATTTATTGGGCCTCTTGGTTTTCATACTTCTAATGATTATGTCCTTGTCCACCCCCAGGACCCCGTTCAATGGACCGGTCATTCCAATATCCGTTATATAACCGGTTCCATTTTCCAGGATTCTGTTGTCTGATGTCTGAACATGGGTATGCGTCCCGAAAACAAGAGATACTCTCCCATCCAGATAATAGCCGATAGCAATTTTTTCGGCAGTCGCTTCTGCATGAAAATCCACGATTATAATTTGTACATCCTCATCAATTTCTTCAAGGATCTCATCAAACCTGAAAAACGGGCAGTCCAGACTCTTCATATATACTAAGCCGGACATGTTGATCACACAGACCTTATGTCCCTTCGCCTCAGCATAAGTATAGCCAAGTCCGGGACAGGGTTCCGGATAATTGGCAGGCCGGACAATCGTATCATATTCGTGAATGAATTTTTCAGTTTCCCTTTTATCCCATACATGGTTTCCCATGGTAATAACGTCGATTCCAAGACTCAGGAGCTCATCGGCATTCTTCCTTGTAAGCCCGTTTCCACCTGAAGCATTCTCGCCATTGACGATGATCATATCTGCCTGATATTCTTTTTTAAGGTTAGAAAGCTCCTGGGCTATTAACGTCCTTCCTGGTCTGCCTACGATGTCTCCTATAACTAAAATCCTAATTTGGATGGCCTCCTTTCGGAAAGTTTGTACCCCTGCGAGCTAGTCGAACTTTCCTGGTCTATAAAAAAAAGGAGATATGATCTCCTTATTTTGCATACTCAACTGTTCTGATTTCTCTTATAACATTAACTTTTATCTGTCCAGGATAATCCATTTCTTCCTGGATCTTTGCTGCGATTTCTCTGGCTAACACGACCATTCCCAAATCATCAACATGATCCGGTTTAACCATGATCCTTACCTCTCGTCCTGCCTGAATTGCAAAAGTTTTCTCGATACCATCGAAGGAATTTGCTATTTCTTCAAGTTTTTCAAGACGCTTGATATAGGATACCAAAGTTTCTCTTCTTGCTCCTGGTCTTGCTGCAGATATGGCATCTGCCGACTGAACAAGAACAGCTTCTATGGACTTAGCTTCCACATCTCCATGATGGGCTTCCACTGCATGAATCACCTGGGCTGATTCTTTGTATTTCTTTAAAAGATCTACTCCAATTTCAGTATGGGGACCTTCAACCTCGTGGTCAACGGCTTTTCCAAGGTCATGGAGAAGGCCTGCTCTTTTTGCTATCTTTGAATTGGCTCCGATTTCGTCTGCCATAATACCTGCAAGATGAGCTACTTCAATGGAATGTTTTAAAACATTCTGGCCGTAACTTGTCCTGAATTTAAGTCTGCCTAAAAGCTTGATCACTTCAGGATGAAGACCATGAATGCCTGTATCGAAACTAGCCTGTTCCCCAGCTTCCTTAATACCCTGTTCGACTTCTTTTTTTGCTTTTTCAACCATCTCTTCGATTCTCGCAGGATGGATCCTGCCGTCGATGATCAGTTTTTCTAAAGCGACTCTTGCGACTTCTCTCCTGATAGGATCAAAGCCTGACAGGATGACAGCTTCAGGTGTATCATCTATAATCAGATCGATACCAGTCAGCGTTTCAAGGGTACGGATATTCCTGCCCTCTCTGCCGATGATCCTTCCCTTCATTTCATCGTTTGGCAAGCTGACTACCGATACGGTAGTCTCAGCGACATGGTCAGCTGCACATTTCTGAATAGCGTAGGAAACAATTTCTCTGGCATTTTTATCTGCTTCATCCTTTGCAGCCGCTTCCAGCTGTTTAATGAGGATTGCGGACTCTCTTCTTATCTTCTTCTCAACATCACTTAGCAAAATCTGACGAGCTTCATCGTACGAAAGCCCTGATATCCGTTCAAGTTCCTGAACTTCTTTTTCGACCATTTCTTTTAGTTCGACTTCTTTTGCTTTAAGTTCATTTAATTTACTTGCAATGTTATCTTCTTTAGTCTGGACCTGTTCGTTCCTCTTATCGATGCTTTCTTCCCGTTGTATCAATCTTCTTTCAAGTCTTTGTATTTCAGTTCTTCTATCTCTGTTTTCTTTTTCAACTTCAGCCCTGATATTGTGCGCTTCTTCTTTTGCATTGAAAAGCATTTCTTTTTTCTGTGTCTCAGCATCTTTCAAAGCATCTTCAACAATTTTATTTGCAGTCTCTTCTGCACTGTTTATTTTGCCTTCAGCGATATTTTTACGGAAAAAATAGCCTACTACAAAAGTAATTACTCCAACTGCACCAATAACAGGAATGATGTAATTTCCTAAAGTCTCAATCAATTGTTTACACCTCCTTTTATTTAGTTTTTGACAAAAAAATAAACCTGTTTCTCATTTGTTCTTTTGTGATGGTATTTTCATAATCAAATTTAGTATTTATGCAATGTCAAAATCATGTTTTTAAATTTGTAACATTACCATAAATAATAATATAATTTTAACCTTTTTTGAAAGAAGTGTCAAGATGATTATCGGTTGTGCCAATTGGGCATAAATTAAGACATGAGCAGCGATTGCTGCTCATGTCTTTTAATTTTTCAGATGCTAACTGCTGATGGACTCTTCAACCGCAGCTGGTTTCTTATTCAAATGGAAATGCTCTCTTATCAGCATTTCAATTTCTTTGCAAATCTCAGGATTTTCTTTAAGGTAGATCTTTGCATTCTCTCTTCCCTGACCCATTCGCTGATCATTAAAGGAATACCACGCTCCGGATTTGTTCACAATGTCAACAGTGCTTCCAACGTCAAGGATGTCCCCTTCCCTGGATATGCCCTCGCCATACATGATGTCAAATTCCGCAGTTTTAAATGGTGGCGCCATCTTGTTCTTAGCAACTTTAACTCGGGTCCTGTTACCAATCATTTCCTGTCCTGATTTTAGTGTATCGATCCTTCGAACATCCAGTCTGACGGATGCATAGAATTTAAGGGCTCTGCCCCCGGATGTTGTTTCAGGGCTTCCAAACATTACTCCGACTTTTTCTCTCAGCTGATTGATGAATATCGCCGTTGTATTGGATTTATTGATACATCCGGTAAGTTTCCTCAATGCCTGGGACATAAGCCTTGCCTGAAGGCCTACATGGGTATCTCCCATTTCTCCTTCTATTTCCGCTCTGGGTACCAGGGCTGCTACAGAGTCGACGACGACAACATCGATTGCCCCGCTTCGCACCAGTGCTTCGCAAATCTCCAGTGCTTGTTCTCCTGTATCCGGCTGGGATACGATAAGATTATCGATATCTACACCAAGGGCTTTTGCATAAGTTGGATCCAGCGCATGCTCGGCATCTATAAAAGCTGCATTTCCACCATTTTTCTGAGCTGATGCGATGATATGAAGTGCGACAGTAGTCTTTCCTGAAGATTCAGGACCATAGATTTCTACGACTCTTCCTCTTGGTACTCCGCCAATACCCAACGCGATATCAAGTCCAATGGAGGTTGTTGATATGACGTCTATATTCATTTTTGCCGACTGCTCACCCAGTTTCATGACTGAGCCTTTTCCGAATTGTTTTTCGATCTGATTTAGTGCCATTTGTAACGCTTTGTCTTTTTCCATCATTTGATCCCGAATATTTCGGTTCACATCCTTTCGATGTTTTACATCAACAGAACATCTGTTCTGATTAATTATATATTATGGTTCTTTGTAAGTCAACCTTTTTTTAATTTCTTTCTGATGAGATTAAGGGACATGGCCGCAGTTTTCATCTGAACTCTCTGACGTCCGCCGCTTATGTGATATTCCTCGATTTCATATATGCCATTATGGTAAATCCCAATATAAACCAAACCGACAGGCTTAGCTGTTGTCCCTCCATCCGGTCCGGCGACACCTGTGGTTGCAATGGCCATATCCGTTTTATTTCTTTTAACAAGACCCTGAAGCATCTCTTCTGCGCATTCCCGGCTTACGGCTCCAAAAGTGTCTAAAGTCTCTTTTCTGACCCCAAGATAATCTATTTTTGACTCATTGGAATAGCAGACGATCCCGCTGTGCAGACATTTGGAGATTCCGGGTATTTCAGTAAGCCTGCTTAATATCAGTCCGCCGGTGCAGGATTCCGCAACAGATAAAGTCGTTCCTGAATCAATTAGCAGATCAGCAACCACCTGATTTAACGATATATCCTCTCTTGCGTAAATATTATCTTTTAACCTTTCTGATATGATTACATCATATTTGCGAAGGAATTCTTCGGCTTCCTCCTCGCTTTTCGCATTAGCCGTGACCCGCAGGAGTACTTCGTCAGGCTTTGCGTAGGTCGCAATGGTTGGATTCGTCTGATTGTCGATAATATCCAGCAACATATCCTCCAGAGCAGATTCCCCTACCCCAGAAACTTTGTAATAATACGAATAAAACTTATCGGGACTTTTACTTAAAAGGTAGGGATAAACAAAATCTCTGAACATCGGGATCAGTTCCCTGGGTGGACCTGGGAGAAGTATGAAGATTTTTTCGTCTTTTTCGATCAGGACTCCCGGAGCGGTTCCATTGTTGTTGGGAATGATATGTGAACCTTCCGGCATGTATGCCTGTTTCAGATTATTATCTGTCATTTTTGATGACACGCTGTTGAAAAAGGATAAAAGCTTGTCATAGCTTTCTGTGTGCAGCTCCATCTTGAGTCCAAGAAGTTTTGCAACACTTTCTTTTGTGAGGTCGTCCTGTGTTGGCCCGAGACCTCCTGTTAAGATGATCAGATCAGAGCGTTCAATTGATTTTTTAAGAATTTCCATCAATCTGTCACCATTATCCCCTACAGTTGTCTGATAATATACACTGATTCCGGCTGATGACAGTTCCTTGCTGATATATTGGGCATTGGTATTTAAAATATCCCCAATGAGAATTTCTGTTCCTACATTTACGATTTCGCCTCTCACTATTTAACCTCCCTATGACATATGGCTGAAAACTTTTCTGTTCAGCCAGAAATAATCTGCACCTGAAATAATGGTAAATATGACTGCAAGAATCATGGCAATATTGCTGAAAGGAAAATTGAACAGACTAAAAGGATAATTATCAAAAAGCATGCTAACAATTGCCACCATCTGCGTTATTGTCTTGATTTTTCCCCATCCGCTTGCTGCGATCACAATTCCGTCCGACGCCGCAAGTGTCCTGAGCCCAGTTACAGCAAATTCCCTTGCGATGATCACGATGGCGATCCAGGAGGAAATATAGGATTTTTCCACAAGTACAATCAAAGCGGAGCACACCAGAAGTTTATCCGCCAGTGGATCCATAAATTTTCCAAAGGTAGTGATCAGGTTGTATTTCCTTGCGATCTGTCCGTCCAGCATGTCTGTCAAGGACGCTATAATGAACACGACAGCGCCAATTAATTGACCATATTTGATGTCAGACAGGAAAAAATAGATAAAGAATGGGACCAGTAGGACTCTTAACAGGGTAAGTTTATTCGGCAGATTCATCTTCTATCTCTCCTATTAAATCAAATTCTATGGCATTTGTTATTTTAACCTGGCAAAACGATCCGATTTCAAGGGGTCTGCTGCTTTGAACATAGACGACTCCATCGACTTCAGGGGCATCCATCCAGGTACGTCCGATATATTCACCTTCCGATTCACTTTCGATCAGTACATCAAAGAATTGCCCAATATATTCTTCCATGATCTCTTTGGATACGACCTTCTGAACCTCCATGGCTGCAAACTGTCTTAGTTCTTTGATATTGTCTGGTATCTGATCTGTCATTTTTGCAGCGGCTGTTCCTTCTTCCCGGGAATAGTCGAATACCCCAAGTTTGTCTATCCTTAGTTCCTTAATGGACTCAAGCATCTTTTCATGCTCTTCTATGGTTTCTCCAGGAAATCCTGCGATCATTGTAGATCGAATGATGATATCAGGAATTTCTTTCCTGAGTTTTTTAATCAAATCAAAAATGCTTTTCTTGTCAGTTCTTCTTCCCATCAGCTTCAGTATCCTGTCTTCCGTATGCTGCAGCGGAATGTCGATATAATGAAGGATCTTTTTACCGTTTTTCATGGTTTCTATTAATCGGTCGTCTATATTTTCGGGATAGGCATACATGACCCGGATCCACTCTATCCCTGCAATTTTGTCCAGTTCAAGGAGAAGATCGCTAAGCATCCGTTTTTCATACAAATCGATACCGTACATGGTTGTATCCTGAGCAATCAGAATAATTTCCTTTGTTCCTTTTTCTGCCAGGGCTTTTACTTCCTTCACAATGTTTCCCATTTTCCGGCTTCTATACTTTCCCCTCAACTTAGGGATTATGCAGTACGTGCAGTGATTATCGCAGCCTTCCGCGATTTTTACATAAGCGGTGTAAGAGGCTGTTGAAATCTTCCTGGGTAGTTCTTCGTCAAAATCGATGTCAATATTGCCGAAGCTTACAACCTTCTCACCCTTGTTCTGGATATTCTGAATAATATCCACAATTTTCTTATAGTCTCCTGTCCCGATCACAGCATCCAGTTCAGGTATTGCCTCCATGAGCTCCTTATTGTATCTTTCGCTCAGACACCCAGTGGCTATGAGGCCTTTCAGCTGGCCATTTGTCTTGTACTGAGCCATCTCAAGAATCGTATCGATTGACTCTTCTTTAGCGGCTTCAATAAACCCGCAGGTATTGACAACAATGTAATCTGCATTTTCACATTCTCCAGAAACATTGAATTTATTTTTATCCAGAAGACCCATCATTATTTCCGCGTCTACCAGATTCTTTGAGCAGCCCAGTGAAACCATTGCTACTTTTACATTCATTTGATCACCAATTTTCTTTCTTAATAATTAAATACATGCTTAAATGCTCCACCTAACCGCTATTCAGCCGTTTCCTCCGGCGGTGCCAGGTCGGCCCGGTCCACCAGAACTTTTCTGGGTTTGCTTCCTTCAGGACCTGAAATGATGCCTCGTTGCTCCATTTCATCGATGAGTCTTCCGGCTCTTGAATAGCCTACCCTTAACCTTCGTTGAAGATGGGAAGTCGAGACCGAACCGGCTTCCAGCGCGATTTCTATGGCTTTCGGAAGCATATCATCTTCGAAATCATCATCTTGGGGTGCATTGACTTCCTTTATCTCTTCAATAACCTTCTCGCTGTATTCCGCCTGAGCATTTTTTTTAACAAATTCGACGACATTTTCTACTTCTTTATCTGAAATATAAGTTCCCTGGATCCTCATGGGTTTTGGTTCCCCGACAGGATAAAAGAGCATGTCTCCTCTGCCAAGAAGTTTTTCCGCACCCCCCATATCCAGTATGGTTCTTGAATCCATCATTGAAGAAACCGCAAAGGACACTCTCGAGGGAATATTCGCTTTAATAAGTCCTGTAATAACATCCACTGAGGGTCTTTGTGTGGCAAGGACCAAATGGATGCCTGCCGCTCTGGCTAGCTGAGCTAGCCTGCAGATGGAATTTTCCACTTCTCTGGGTGAAACCATCATAAGGTCTGCCAGCTCGTCTATAATAATAACGATCCTTGGCATTGCAAGGCCATTTTTCTCTTTTGTCACCTCATTGTATCTGATGATGTCTCTGACTCCGGCATTTTTAAAGGATTTATATCGTTCAGTCATTTCTCTGATTGCCCAGTTCAGGGCTCCCGCAGCATGCTTCGGATCCGTAACTACCGGGATAAGAAGATGAGGGATCCCATTATAATTATTAAGCTCAACCATTTTAGGATCTATTAAAATCAATTTTACTTCTTCAGGAGAAGCTTTGTATAGTATGCTTATGATTATGCTGTTGATGCAAACGCTTTTACCTGAGCCTGTTGCACCAGCGATGAGCATATGAGGCATTTTCGATATATCGGCGACAACTGCAGAGCCTGACAACTTTTTACCTAAGGCAAAGGAGATCTTGCTTTTGCTGCCGGCAAATACAGAACTCTCTATGATTTCCCTGATATGGACAACGTCTGTATTTTTATTGGGCACTTCGATGCCGATTGCAGCCTTGCCTGGTATGGGAGCTTCGATCCTCACATCTGAGGTAGCAAGACTAAGGGCTAAATCATTGGAAAGGTTCACGATCCGGCTTACCTTGACCCCTGGTTCAGGCTGGAGTTCATACCTTGTAACGCTTGGTCCCACAGATACCTCTGATATTTTTGCTTTGATACCAAAATCGGCCAGCGTTTTTTCAAGTAGCCTGGCATTGGCCATGACTTCCTTCTTATTGCTGGAACTTCCTTCATTTGATACATTGTCCAGAAGACTAAGAGAAGGAAATTGATAATCCGCTTTTAAGGGATCTGCTGCTGCTATGCTGATTTCTACCTCGGCTGAACTTTTATCATTTGGCTTCATTGATTTTTCAGACTTCTGGTTAGGTTTATGTGTCTTTATTTCATCAAGGATTTCTCCTGTTTCGGGATCTGCCTTTATATTTCCAAATTTACCACCGGAAAACTTGATTTCCTTTTGCTTGCTTTCCTCTGACATAAGACCTGATATAGCTGCAGATTCTTCTTTCCCCTGGATATTCTTAGGTCTTATTTCGGAATAGTCAAGAATTTTTACTTTCTTGTCCTCCTGCAAAGCTGCAGATTGAGCCAATTTTACCGATTTTTCATGATTTTTTGCCTGCAGCATTTCTTTTTGTGTATTGATCTTATCTCTTCCATGGATGAAATGCTCATATATGGATTTTTGTGTAACCAGTACCACAGAAATCAACCCTAGAAATACCATTAAAATATATGTACCCGTCAATGAAAATAATTTAACAGAAAATGAGGCAAACAAGGTTCCTAAAAACCCTCCCCCTTTTTTTGCGCTGTATCCGTAGGAAAAAAGTTCCCTGGAAAAAACATTTTCCAGCAACTGTTTGTCTATAATAGCGAAGAGCATGCCAAATACCATAATGACAAGTACCATCGTAATAATTATTCTCTTTATTGTTCCCTTTTCCTTCACGGCAATCAAAATAATACCGAAAAGAATCAGAAAAACAGCAAAAATATAGCCACTTTTGCCAAATAGAAAGGCAGTTACACTTTTAAGCACATTGCCTATCGATCCAGCATTTTCTACCGACAGGCAATTCAGCATGAAAATCCCTGAAAACAGGATGACAAGCGCAGCAATATCTTTGATTATTTTATTTTTATTTTCATTTTTTTTACCGGCTTTGCTATTTTTCTTATTTATCCCGGTCCTCACATATAAAACCACCTTACAGATTAAACTTGCAGATCTTTTTAGATATTAACTTCACCTCACGTAGCTGTTTATCAAAAGCAATGCGGATACTCCCCAGCAATAGTAGGAAAAATAATAAAGTTTTCCATTTCTCAACAGTTTGGACAAAAGCTGAATGGCGAAAATCCCAAACAAAACAGCTGCTGTAAATGCAGTTCCAAGAGTGATGGCAGCAATCCCTGTTTCCTTCAGAGCCATGATGTCTGTTGATCTTACCAGTAAAGCGCCTAGAATAACTGGTACAGACATAAGAAAGGAAAATTCTGCGGCTTCTTCTTTTTTCAGACCGCTGATAAGACCTCCTGCAATAGCGGCACCTGTTCTTGAGATTCCAGGTATTATTGCAACAGACTGGAGGAGTCCAATGATTAAACTATTTTTTAATGTAAGTTTTTCCATATGCATCTGATTTTTCTTCCCGATTTTCTCGCCTAACGCCAGTAGTATCCCAGTAAATATCAGGGTTATGGACACTACTTCTATTGATGAAAACAGCTCTTTAAACTTACTTTCAAAGAGCAGACTAATTAAAGCAAAAGGGATCGTCGAAATGATAATGAGAACAATGGTTTTCCGGTACTTGTTTTTATACACGTTAAGGGACCGGTAAGCGATAAAATCCCAGATCATCAGAAAAAATTCTTTGATCATATTTAATATTGAACGACTGTATACAATGCAAATTGCAGCAAGGGTACCCAGGTGGAGAATACAGTTCAGCAGCAGATTCCCATCATCTAGCTTCATAAAATGTCGGGCGATGACTAGATGCCCTGAACTGCTCACCGGCAAAATTTCTGTGAGCCCCTGAAGTATTCCTAAAAATGTTGCATCTACTATGTTCATGACGATCACACCCGATATCCATTAATTTTTGCACAAAGAATATTATATCACAGGTTGATAGATAATAGAACGACCCTTAGATATCTATGCTTTTGAATCTGGCATGGAGCATATTGATCGCTTCATCCGCGACCGCCGTCTTCACCAGAAGAGATATGGTCATATGGGAGTCTGAAGTCTGAAGCACCTCGATTTTTCCTTTCAAGGAGGAAATCACCGATGCCATTACTCCAGGCACACCTCTGATCTTATTCCCGATCAAGGTGATCTTGGTGCATTCATCTTCAATATGATAGTCTATGCCGTTTTCCAGAAGCAGATGTTCAAGATTGTCATAGCTTGTGTTGTTAATAATAAATACGGCATGATCGGTAAAAATATTGATCATATCGATACTGATATCCTTACAGGCGATTTTGTCGAAGATATCGTCACTTATTTTATTCATATTGATCTTGATTTGGATCTTTCCATGCTCATGGGCGATAGCAGTGATCATGTCATCATTCACAACTTTTCCTCCACTGATCAACGTGCCTTTGCCAGTGCTGTATTTTCTGGCATTCAGCACCTTAATAGTCAAATTATTATTCATAGCGTATTCTACAGCTCTCGGATGGATCACTTTTCCCCCGTATTCTGCCAGTTGGAAAACTTCATCGTAATTAATGGTATTAATGAGTTTTGCATCCTTAACGATCTTTGGATCTGCACTCATGACGCCATCCACATCTGTGAATATTTCCACCCACCGGGCTTTGAGGGCTGCGCCAATAGCAACCGCACTAACATCACTTCCACCTCTTCCAAGGGTCGTAACATCTCCCTGAGCTGTTATTCCCTGAAATCCCGTTATTACAGGGATAAACCCATCTTCTAAAAGCGAGAGCACCTTATGGGGATTTATTTCAATGATCCTGCTGTTTCCGAATGTGTCATCGGTCAGTATCCCAGCCTGGCCGCCTGAGAGTGCGATGGCCTTTACTCCCTTTTCTCTAAGATGAGATGCCACCACAGCTGCCGAGATGATTTCACCGCAAGAAATCAGCATATCCATCTCCCGTGTATATCCCTTTCTGTCATTGATAAGATGAAGAAGGGAGTCGGTGGCATAAGGATCGCCTTTTCTTCCCATTGCCGATACTACAATAACTGGTTTATCGCCACTCTCTTTTACTTTAACCAGATTTTCATAGATGATATCCCGGAGTTCAGAAGTGTTGACTGATGTTCCGCCGTATTTTTGTACAATGATTTCCATAACATCCGCCTCCTTACTTTCCCGAATGACCAAACCCACCATGGCTGCGGTCCGTTTCATCCAAAATTTCTACTTCATCAAGATTTGCGTGAACATATTTATTTATCACCATCTGGCAAATACGCTCACCGGGTTTTATTTTATAGGGCTGGCCTCCAAGATTGATCAGAGGAACTTTAATTTCACCACGGTAATCTGAGTCAATGGTACCTATTCCATTAACCATGGTAAGACCGTATTTAGAGGACAGACCACTTCGCGCCCTTATCTGAGCTTCATATCCCACAGGAAGAGAAATATATAGTCCTGTTGGGATCATTTTGATTTCCATTGGATCAAGCTGCTCATCATCCTTCAGATCCGCGCAAAGATCCATCCCTGCAGAGCCTTCTGTCATATATCGAGGCATTGGATTTCCTGATTTGTTAATGATTTTAATTTTGCAAAATTCCATAAAATACTCCCTTCAAATGTCATATAGTTAATTATATATAAATCGGTATGAATATTCAATGTAATCAAAGTAGCATCCTAGCAAGCTAAGACGAAATTTCCTGCTCTATAAAGAAAAATAACATAAACCGTGAGGCTTATGTTATTTTTGATTTTTTATTTTTCTATATCGTGACCAGGTTTAGGAAGACATGCTTTTCTAGAAAGGTTGATTCTTCCCTGTTTGTCCACTTCCATTACCTTAACCGTGATCTCGTCACCGATATTCACGACATCTTCAACTTTATCAACTCTGTCATTGGAAAGCTTAGAAATGTGAACCATTCCGTCTTTCCCTCCCGGAAGCTCTACAAAGGCTCCGAAGTTCATGATCCTTACGACCTTGCCGGTGAATACTTCGCCAACTTCGATTTCCTTCACAATGCCTTCGATGATTTTTCTTGCTTTTTCAGCTGCTGGTAGGTCAGGCGATGCGATAAATACTTTTCCGTCATCAGAGATATCGATTTTAACTCCTGTATCGTCGATGATCTTGTTGATTACCTTGCCCCCTGCGCCGATAACTTCCCTGATTTTGTCAGGATGAATCTGCAAAGTGATGATTCTTGGTGCGTAAGGTGACAGATCTTCCCTTGGGGTGCTGATAACTTCATTCATTTTATCAAGGATATATAATCTGCCTACTCTTGCTTTTTCAAGAGCGTCACTTAGTATCTCTTCACCGATTCCATGGATTTTGATGTCCATCTGGATAGCCGTGATACCTTTTTGTGTTCCTGCAACCTTAAAGTCCATGTCTCCAAGGAAATCTTCCATTCCCTGAATATCAGAAAGCACTGCAACGTCTGTATCTTCCTTGATCAGTCCCATGGCGATACCAGCCACTGGCGCTTTTAGGGGCACACCGGCATCTAAGAGTGCCAAGGTACTGCCGCAAACGCTTGCCTGGGAAGTGGATCCGTTAGAGCTTATTACTTCAGATACGATCCTTATGGTATATGGGAATTCATCTTCTGAAGGAATCATTGGTTCCAACGCTCTTTCTGCAAGTGCGCCATGTCCGATTTCTCTTCTTCCAGGACCTCTCATCGGTCTTGTTTCTCCTACGGAATATGCAGGAAAATTGTAATGATGCATGTATCTTTTGCTTTCTTCCTCATCTGTGAGGCCGTCGATCCTCTGAACGTCGCCCATGGCTCCTAACGTAAGGGCGGAAAGAACCTGGGTCTGTCCCCTGGTAAAGAGTCCTGTTCCATGTACTCTGTCAAGAATTCCGACTCTGCAAGTGATTGGTCGTATTTCATCAAGTTTCCTGTTGTCCGGTCTGATACCTTCTTTGACAATCATTCTTCTTACTTGTTCTTTGACTAATTTATAAGTGACTTCCTTAATGTCTTTGACATTCTCAGGATATTTTTCAATGAACATTTCTTCGACCATTTTGTTTACTTCGTCGATTTTTTCTGTTCTTAGAAGCTTATCTTCTGTTTTTATGGCCTCGACGAATTTGTCTGTTGAAAAGTTTCTGATTTCCGCTTCGATTTCTGCTGCAGGTTTGAATAATGGAACTTCCATTTTAGCTTTTCCGATTTCCGCAACGATCATTTCCTGAAATTCAACAACTTTTTTGATTTCCTCATGTGCAAACATGATTCCTTTTAGCATGACTTCTTCTGTAACTTCAGTGCTTCCGGCTTCTACCATCATGATCGCATCCTTTGTTCCTGAAACGATAAGATGAAGAGAGCTTTTTTCCCTTTGTTCAGAGGTAGGATTGACAATGAATTCATCATCTACCAGTCCGATGAGAACGGAACCGGTTGGTCCCTGGAATGGAATATCTGAAATCGCCAGAGCAACTGATGAACCCACCATGGCAACAATTTCAGGAACATTATCCTGTTCCACCGACATAACAGTAGCAACTACCTGAACATCATTTCTAAATCCTTTTGGGAACAAAGGTCTTAGTGGTCTGTCCATAAGTCTGCATGAAAGTATTGCTTTTTCCGATGGTCTGCCTTCTCTTTTTATAAATCCACCTGGAATTTTACCAACAGAGTATCGTCTTTCCTCATAATCACAGCTTAGAGGGAAAAAATCGATTCCTTCTCTCGGAGCTTTTGATGCGCATGCAGTAACCAGAATATTTGTTTGTCCATATCTTAAAAATGCAGACCCGTTTGTCAACTGAGCCAATTCTCCAGTTTCTACGATTAATTCTCTGCCGCCAAAATCCATTTTAAAAGTTTTTTGCATATTATTCCTCCTTTTTCAAATTTGTTTTAGACAAGGAAAGTTTGGACCTTAGCAAGCTAGTCGAACTTTCCCTGGATACTTGAATAACACGTCGCAGACGCTATTCTTGTAAAATAAAGATTAGCCCCACCAGACAGGTGGGTGAATTTCTTACGGATTAAATAATAAGGCGGATAACTCCGCCTTTTTATTATTTTCTTAAATTCAGTTGTTCAATTATAGTTCTGTATCTGTTAACATCTTTTTTCTTAAGATAGTTTAACAGACCTCTTCTTTGTCCAACAAGCTTAAGCAATCCTCTTCTTGAGTGGTGATCTTTTTTGTGGACTTTAAAGTGCTCAGTAAGATCTGCGATTCTTTTTGAAAGAAGTGCAATTTGTACTTCTGTAGAACCTGTGTCTTTCTCGCTCTTTTTGAAACTTTCGATAATCTCTGCTTTTACTACTTTTTCTAAACCCATAATTACCTCCTAATTTTTTAAATCGCCATTATCACAGTTAACTGTCGGAGTGTCAGTAAACCGAGGTAAAGGTTATATTTAACGTATAAATTATACCATACATCCGAGTAATTGCAAATGCTTTTACCGATTTATTAAGTCCTTAATGACTTCCCCGGCAATAATGAGCCCGGCTACAGATGGTACGAAGGAAATGCTTCCTGGTATCTGTTTTTTAGAGGTGCATTTTCTGGTGGTTCCGCTAGGACAGACACAGCTTAACCTGCAGCTGGATTCTTCGCTTTCTACCGGCTTGATGGGCATTTCTTTCGAGTAAACAACCTTCAGCTCCTTGACCCCTCTGTTCCGAAGTTCTTTCCTCATTACCTTTGCCAGTGGGCAAACCGAGGTTTTATAAATATCGGCTACTTCAAATTTTGTGGGATCAAGCTTGTTTCCGGCACCCATGGCACTGATGATGGGTATTCTCTTTTCGACCGCTCTAAGAACCAGATCGATTTTACCAGTGACTGTATCGATAGCATCGATGATATAGTCATAATCATCCCTGATCATATCTTCTCCGGTTTCAGGAAGATAGAATTTTTGGATCGTTTCAACTTCCGCACTGGGGTTGATATCCATGATCCTGTCTTTCATTACCTGAACCTTGGGCTTCCCGATGGTTTTTCTGGTAGCGTGGAGCTGTCTGTTGAAATTTGTAAGACATATGCAGTCGTCGTCAATGAGAACAAATTTACCGATTCCTGATCTCACCAAGCCTTCCACTGCGAAAGTTCCTACTCCGCCAATTCCAAATATGGCAACTTTGCTATTTTTAAGCTTCTCCAGGGCATCCTTCCCGATTATGAGCTCCGTTCTTGAAAATTCATGAAGCATACGTTTCTCCTCTTCCTATTTGATAAATCGATTTATATGGAAAGATTTACGAATTGTCGGTTTAATTGATATATTTTTCTCTTATCTGTTGGATATCGTGCTGTATTTGTTTGATCAATTCATCTAAGCTGTTAAATTTCTTCTCTTTTCGAATTTTCCTGATGAAGGTCAAATCCACATATTCGCCATAGATATCATCATCAAAATCATAGATGTAGGTCTCTATGCTGAAAGGATGATTCTCAAAAGTCGGATTATAACCCACATTTGTCAATCCATGATAGCTTATTCCCCGAACATTGACACTGGTATAATAGACACCAGCGTCTGGAAGGATATGATCCTCATCCACGATCATATTCGCAGTGGGTATGGCAAACTGTCTGCCAAGCCCTTTCCCTCTGACGACTTCTCCATTAACAGAGAACTTCCTGCCCAGATATTTTTCCACCTGGTCAACTTTCCCATTGACGATCAGATTTCGTATCAGTGTGCTGCTAACGATCTGTCCATTGATTTCAATGGGACTTACGATGGTGACTTCATATCCATATTTTTTTCCAAGTTCTTTCAATAACTCCGCAGTTCCCTGTCCTTTGTGTCCGAAATTGTAATTGAAGCCGACGATCACACTTTTAACATTCAACCTTTTGATAAGGACTTCCTTTACAAATTCCTCAGGATCATAATTCATGATTTCTTCCGTGAATTCAATGAATACAAGTTTGTCTACGGACAGCTCTTCCAATACCTCTATTTTCTCATCATTTGAAGAAATCAGTTTAGGTGTGTATGTCGGGAATATCAAAGTCAATGGGTGCTGTCTGAAGGTCAGGATGCAGCTCTCAAAATTATTCGTTTCAGCTATTTCAAGCATTTTTTTTATCAAAGCCTGGTGTCCAAGATGCAGACCGTCAAAAAAACCTAAAGCTACCGCTGAAGGCGCCTTCTCGTTAAAATCCACATTTGATAAGTCATATATCTCCATTTTCAGCACTCCTTGCCTCAGATTCATCTAAATTATTTCATGGATTTTTATTAAAAATGCATTGGGGTTTGATCAATTTGATCCCGTCATCTGTACTGATTCTGCCGATCCCCATAAATTCATCTCCAAAATAAAGTCTTACTTCTTCGTCATCCTGGAAATTTTCGATATTTTCCTCAAGATTCTTATCAAGCAGGTAAGTTCCATTGATTAAATATTTTAACGATTCCGTTTTGATTTTTACAGGTTTCATAAACGTTACAGGGAAATCCGCAGGCAAAAGGATCTTTTCGATCTCGTCTGGGGTCATTTCCAAAAAATCATCCAAACATACGGCATTTTCCGTTGTGAAAGTTCCACTCCCGGTTCTTACAAGTGCGGTCATATGAGCTCCGCATCCCAGCGTTTCTCCAATGTCATGAAATAGTGACCGTATATAGGTACCTTTTGAACAATTGACCTTAAGCTTTAGAAATGGAAGCTCGACTGAAATTATTTTGATATCATAGATGGTGATCCTTCTTGATTTAATTTCAACCTCTTTGCCGCTTCTGGCATATTCATAAAGCTTTTTGCCATTTACCTTCAACGCAGAAAATATCGGCGGATATTGCTCGATCTCCCCGATAAATTTACTTACTGCGCTGATTATATCCTCTTCAAAGGCTTCCACCATTCTGTTGGAGGTAATGGCTCCCGTGGAATCATAAGTATCGGTGCTCACTCCCAGCTTAAGTTCCCCGATATATTCCTTGTCCTTTTCGATCATGTACTGGGAAACTTTGGTGGCATAACCAATGCATACAGGCAAAACGCCTTCAGCCATGGGATCAAGCGTACCTGTATGCCCCACTTTTTTCGTTTTAAGATGTCTTCTCACTTTGGCAACAATATCATGGGAAGTACAACCTGTCGGTTTATAAATATTTAGTATTCCGTCCATTCATTTCCCCTTATATCTCGATATGCTCTTCCAATTCTTTAAGCATTACATCAACTTCTTTTCCTTTTATGGTACAGCCGGCAGCCTTGCTGTGCCCGCCGCCGCCGTATTTTACAGCCAGAGCGCTCACATCAAAATCGCCATTTGACCGGAAGGAAAGTTTATAGGTTTCATGACCGGTTTCCCTGATCAACACAGCAACCTCAACACCGGAAATATCTCGGGCATAGTTGATGATGCCTTCCATTTCGGTATCTTCACCAAACTTGTTCAGTTCTTCAGAAGAAAGAAAAATAATTGCTACCTTGCCGTTTCTTACCGTATAAAGCTTATTAAGGGCTACTCCCAGAAGCTTTGTTCTGGAGTAAGAGATTTCGTCAAAAAGCTTTCTATTGATATCCCAATAATGATTGGGGATCTTATATAGTTTCCCTGCAATCTCATGTGTCTTGTAAGTCACATTGCTGTATTTAAAATTACCGGTATCCGTGACGATTGCCGTATAGATAGCAATGGCCATTTCACTGTCTACAGGAGTCTTAAAGTACTCCAGGAGTTCATAAATGATTTCACTGGTTGCACTGGCATTCACATCAATATAATTCAAATGACCATAACCTGCGTTGCTGATGTGATGGTCTATATTGATGGTATATTTACATTTTTCCAGCAAAGACGGATCATAAAGGTGGTCAATATCCGAAGTGTCTACAAAAAAGCCTACATCAAATGTCTTGTTTTTGTAGGATGCGTTGACTTCACAAAGTTCATTGATGAAATTAAACTTCAAAGGACCTGGATGTTCAAATGCATAATAAACGGTTTTATTCATTTTTTTAAGCGCGAGTCCTAAGGCGATGCTGGAACCGATCGCATCGCCGTCAGGTGATTTATGTGTGCTTATGAGAAAAGTTTCATTTTCTTTTACCGCATCAAGAATTTTACTCGCTATCATTTTCACTTACCTTTTCTGTTGTCTTTTCGTCTTTTTTGATTTTTCTAAGAACTTCATCAATATGAACTCCATATTCAATGGAATCATCAAGAACAAAAAGTAGCTGAGGCGTATAATGTGTTTTAAGTTTCTGGCCGACATTCTTTCTCAGATAGCCTGAGGCCTTGGAAAGAATGTCGATAACCTGGTTTTGTTTCTCCTTGCTGTCGTATATGCTCATAAAAACCTTAGCATACCTTAAATCCCCTGTCGTATCCACTTTCAGGACACTTACCAGTTCAGATATCCTGGGATCCTTAAGATCGAATCTGATCAGGTGACTTAGCTCCTGCTTAATGATTTCATTGATTTTACTTAATCTGTTTTTATTTGCCACTGTTTACACCCTCTGACTTTATCTTGGTATCTCTTCCATTGTAAAGGCTTCGATCTGATCGCCTTCCTTAAGGTCATTGTATTTTTCAACTCCGATACCGCATTCATAGTTTTGAGCAACTTCTCTGACGTCATCCTTGAATCTTTTCAGTGAAGTGATTTTACCTTCATAGACTACGATGCCATCCCTTATGATCCTTACCTCATTATTTCGGTTGATCTTTCCGTTGAGCACATAGCAGCCGGCGATAGTTCCTAAATTCGGAACATTGAATGTCTGTCTTACTTCAGCAGTTCCAAGAACAACTTCCTTGTACTCTGGCGCAAGCATTCCTTTCATGGCCTTCTCGACTTCTTCTATGGCATTGTATATTACCCTGTATAATCTGATATCCACCTTTTCACGATCTGCCATTGAAGCAACGTTATTTCCAGGTCTTACGTTGAAGCCTATGATAAGACCACCGGAAGCTGCAGCAAGCATGACATCTGATTCAGAGATGGCACCAACACCGCTGTGGATGATATTGACTCTTACTTCTTCATTTGTGAGTTTTTCCAGGGACTGCTTCATTGCTTCTACTGAGCCCTGAACATCACCTTTTATGATGATATTGATATCTTGCACTGCGCCTTCTTTGATCTGGTTGTATAAATCATCCAGGGAAAGAGGTGCACTTCTCTTGACTCTCTGGTCCTTGATGAAGCTTCTTCTTTTGTCTGCAATCTGTCTTGCCGTTTTTTCATCTTTTACGGAATAAAATTCCTCTCCGGCTTCCGGCACTTCGCTTAGTCCCAAAACCTCTACAGGCATGGAAGGACCAGCTATTTTCACTCTTTTACCTTTATCATTGATCATGGCCCGGACTTTTCCAAATGCGACACCAGATACGATTGCGTCTCCGATTTTCAATGTTCCATTGTTGACTAGGAGCGTCGCAACAGTTCCTCTGCCTTTATCAAGTTCAGCTTCGATAACTGTACCCTTTGCCAGTCTTTTAGGATTGGCTTTCAGTTCAAGCATCTCTGCAACGATGATGATCATTTCAAGAAGCGTGTCAACGCCTTCTCTGGTTTTAGCGGATACTGGCACACAGATCGTATCTCCGCCCCATTCTTCAGCAACAAGGTTATACTCGGTAAGCTCTTGCTTCACTTTTTGTGGATCAGCTCCGGGCTTATCGATTTTGTTGATGGCTACGATAATTGGTACTTTGGCAGCTTTGGCATGGTTGATGGCTTCCACCGTCTGAGGCATTACCCCATCATCAGCAGCAACTACAAGAACTGCGATATCTGTGATGCTTGCCCCTCTTTGGCGCATTGCCGTAAAAGCTTCATGTCCAGGGGTATCAATGAAGGTGATGGCTTCCCCGTTTATCTTTACGGTGTAAGCTCCGATATGCTGAGTGATTCCACCTGCTTCACCGGACATTACATTGGTTTTTCTAATGGCATCCAGAAGAGAGGTCTTGCCGTGATCGACATGTCCCATGACGGTGATGACAGGCGCTCTTTTTTCCAGGTTTTCATCACCCTCGTCTTCATCATCAGCATCTCCAATAAGTTCTGCCACTTCTTCTTCAATATCTTCAAGCTCAATTTTCATCCCCAGTTCTGATGCAACGATTTCTGCTGTCTCAAAATCGATTTCCTGATTTATCGAAGCCATTACACCTAAGGAAATAAGCTTTCTGATGATCTCTGTAGAAGGCATATTTATTTTTGCAGCCAGATCTCCAACGGTCACTGATGTTGGAATAACAAATACTTCCACTTCCTGGCCGTCTTCCGTTCTTTTCTTTTTGTAAACATTTCTTGATTTCTTTTCTTTCTTACTGTTGTCAATAGGAGTTGCCAGAACTGGCTTCGCCTTTCCTTTATCCTTCTGACCAGGTTTCTTTTTGAATGGTTTGTTCTGACCCTGAGGCTTTGCTTTCGGCGCCACTGCCTCGGTTTCAGCACTTTTGAAGGTTTCCCCTGACGTTTGTTTTTCTGCAGGTACTACGGCTGCCGGCCTGAACGCAGGTCGCTCAACTGGCTTTTCTGGAGTTTTTTCTAAAGGTTTTTCCACAGGCTGTTCCTTCACCTCAGTTTTTGCTCCAGTGATTTTGTCGAAGTTTTTTCTGAAATATTTTTCCTGCTGTTCAGTAAGCGCGCTCATGTGATTCTTTACCGGGATATCGGCTTCAACCAGCATATCTACCAGTTTCTTGCTGTTTATGTTAAATTCTTTTGCCAGATCATATACTCTTAGTTTATTCATATAACTCCCCCTGTTTCTTTGTATTATCGTACAACTTGATTAAATTACTGCTCTGATTATTATCGGTGAATCCAACCAGCGCCACCAGTTTTCTGCCTGCGGCCTTACCCAATTCTTCCTTGGTTGTGTATATAATGACCGGCACATTCTTATCATTGCACAGTCTGACATATTTGTTGCTGATTCTTTCGGACGTATCTTCGGCAATCAAGATAAGTTTGATTGTTCCCCGGTTGATTTCTCTTTCCAGAAGATTGTCCCCGATTATTATTTTACCCGATTTTTTACATATACCCACAAAATTTAAAAATCTATTTTTTAGCATTATTTATATCATCCACTATCTTTAGTTTTATTTCTTCAGGCACTTCCATATGAAACGCCCTGTTTAGTGCATTCTTTTTCAGGATACTTCCGATGCATTCCGGTTGGCTGCAAATATATGCTCCCCGTCCGTTTGCCTTGCCTGTGGGATCATAAAACAGCTCCCCTTCTTTGGTTCTGACAATACGGTTCATTTCTCTTTTACCTGACTTATCTCCACATACCATACATGTACGCTGAGGTATCTTTTTCATTTCCGATCCCTCCTAAGTTAAATCTCCAGGTCGTCCAGAATATCTTTTTCCAGATTGGCGATATCCGCAAGGTTGTCACTTTGTGACTTGCTTTTGATATCTATTTTCCAACCAGTAAGCTTGGCTGCAAGTCTTGCATTTTGGCCTTCCTTGCCGATGGCCAGTGACAGCTGATAGTCGTCCACAACAACTGCCGCCGTTTTTTCAAGTTCATTGATGGTCACATTCAGAACCTTCGCAGGGCTAAGTGAGCTTGCAATGTATTCTCTTGGGTCATCGCTCCATTTGATGATATCGATTTTTTCACCGTTCAATTCATCAACAATTGTCTGGACCCTTACGCCCTTTGGTCCGACACATGAACCAACGGGATCGACATTGGTATCATTGGCGAAAACTGCGATCTTCGTTCTTGAACCGGCTTCTCTGGAAATTGATTTTATAATGACGGTTCCATCGTAAATTTCCGGTACTTCATTTTCAAAAAGCCTTTTCACGAGGCCGGGATGTGTCCTTGAGACATTGATCTGCGCACCCTTTGTTGTCTTCTTAACTTCAAGGACATAAACTTTTATTCTTTTATTCTGGGGATATTCTTCCCCAGGGATCTGCTCATTTGGCATTAATATGCCTTCCGTTTTTCCAAGGTCAATATAGACGTTGTTTTTTTCTTTTCGTTGTATGATTCCGTTTATGATTTCATCTTCACGTTCAACAAACTGATTATAGATGATATTCCTTTCGGCTTCCTTAATTCGCTGAACCACAAGCTGTTTCGCATTCTGTGCAGCAATCCTTCCAAAATTTTTAGGTTTGACTTCAATTTCAGCCATATCCCCGATTTCGTAGGTTACATTGATATTTTTTGCATCAGAAAGGCTGATCTGCGTCACATTGTCTTCCGCTTTTTCGACGACTTCCTTTAAGGCATGTACATTGATCTCCCCGTTTTCTCTGCCTATGTTAATGACAATATTGTGTGCATTCCCATAATTTTTTTTGTACGCAGATGTAATGGCAGCTTCTATTGCATTGATAAGTTCCTCTTTCGATATGCCTTTTTCTTTTTCCACCATATCTAACGCCAGGATGAATTCCTTGTTCATAATTTATTTAACCTCCATATTAAAAATCGAAATGTAATTTTGCGCTTGCGATGTTCTTTTCTGGTATAAGGACTTCTTTGCCATCTTCCAAAACAAGCGTAAGTTCGTTATCATTTAATCCTTTATTTGTTCCTTTAAAATATTTTACCCCATCGATTTGCGTATAAAGGGTAACCTCTATTTCCTTGCCAGCGTATCTTTCAAAATCCGCTTTCTTTTTTAACGGCCTGTCTAAGCCTGGTGAGGATACTTCCAGAAAATAAGCATTTTCTATAGGATCGGTTTCATCCAGGATCTCATTGATCTCACCGCTGAAGACTTCACAGTCCCCAAGGCCTATACCGCCTTCTTTGTCGATGTAGATCCTCAAAAACCAGTTTTGACCTTCTTTGATGAATTCAACATCAACCAGCTCATAGTGAAGCTTCTGTGCGATAGGCTCTGCAAGCTCCCTTACAATTTCATCAATTTTCTTCTTAGCCATTGTTTCCTCCTGTATTATACATGAACTGCGTCTTCACGCATTATTCTCTTATGTCAGGTACCTTTAGCTCATGAGTCCAGCGCTAAACTTCCCTTGCATATAATAAAGAGCGGGTTTATCCCACTCTTCGCATAGTTAAATCTTTTGTTATAGTTAATGATACCACGATTCTGTTTATTTATCAAGTGATTTATTCGA
>JAAXUP010000242.1 GCA_013335935.1 Eubacteriaceae bacterium
TCGCCTGGTACGAACAGAAAGCCGTCACGGTGCTGCTGGCGCTGCTCTACCTCGGAGTCAAAGGCATCCGCCTCGGCCCAACGCTACCAGAGTTCCTGACGCCGAATATCGCTGCGGCGATCATCGAAAAGTTCGACCTCAAGGGGATTGGCACGGTTGCCGCCGACGTTGAAGCGATGATGCTGGGGAATTGAAGGGGGGATTTGTTTGGATAGCGAAACTACGACGGCGGGCTTCGGCTCGCCGTTTGTGGTTATGGGGATTTATGGCTTTTAGCCGTTATGCTTACCAAATTTTAGATCAAGATAAGCCTGATGTTGAACATCTGTCTTTTTCGTTATTTCATAACGTGTGCATTCCAAACGACCTACGCAAAACTGAACGCGATTGGGTGAAATAATATCATCTTGAAAAGTATTCAAAAACTCAGTCAAGTTTTTGAGATAATAAAAACCATTAGGTATCGGGGTTTTGAATTCGCCATCGCCAGAAAATACAATCGCTGAATGAATATGCTCTTTAGGAAGAAAATCAAATAACTCTTCGATAGCTTTGATATGAAGATAATTTTGATGAATTGGATTTTGGAATCTGTTTTTTACTCTATAACGTACTTGTGTCCATTGTTTTGATTTTTCATTGGCAAATATCCAACCGGAATAATTTTTTGTTTCAATAACGAAAATCCCTTTTGTTGAAACCAAAACATGGTCTATTTGAGTTGTTCCATCCTCAAAAGGGATAGTAAGGTTATTCATTAGATGATATTGAGGCGATAGAAAGTTGTTTTTGATGATATTGTAAACAGATGCTTCACCTTGGTTCTGATTCGTTCTTAACCTGTATCGATAGACGTTTTTAACAAAAAATCCTAATGCGAATCCCAATGCAAAGGGGATTGGGACAATGCAAATTAACGCTACGATAAGAGTTTGGTAGGTATACAAATATAACATACTTTTTTGCGTAAATTCTCAACTTCTAAATCATCTGTGGACGATGCCCATCAGATCAGTCGAATTGTTAGGTATAAAATTATAGCTGTTTAGATGACATTGAGCAGGTCAGTTACCTCATCTCGCCAATGACGAATAAATTCTTTTCCTTTTTCGGTTAATTTTGCTGCAAAACTCTGGACAAAAATATCATTAAATATAATATGACCTGATGAGTTATCTGTTATGTTTATGCTTTGTGTTTCAAATGTTTTAGCATTGTAGATTAAGCCGTCTTTTAATAAGTTCATGGTTTCAATTTCTCCTGAAGCGACTACGGTCATTTTTTCGGATAGTAATCTAAGTATTCGCATTTCATAAACTGTATATCTTTTGTTTAGAAATTGTAAGTTTAACTTATATGTCCTAATGGCTTTTCTGTCAATTTTTTTAAGAATATCATACATGGTGTGGTGATTGGGGCAAAGGCAAACAATGTTATCGACAGTATGTTGTTTTACTTCTGAGAATGGAATTATATGGGCAAATTCAGTTGCAGGGAATTGACATGTAGGAATCACACACGCATGGCCAGCTTCTATTAAGACTGCTCTTCTTATTTCTGTTGGTATGTACCTATAATCTTCTTTTTTTTGATCCATAGTTCGCTTTTAGTCGAAAGACTACTTGTTGTTGATTATGTGTTTTATGTATAAGAAGGCTGACTCTTGATTATTGATTGTATAAAAGTTGTATTATTACAACTCTTGATGGAACTCCTTAAACATCAATCTACCAAAATCCAGAGATTTTCATTCGCACTTCGCCCCATAATTCCAGCGGCCCGCCGCCGCCGCGTCGCTCGTAGCGCATCTCGCCCGCAAGCCCATCGCCCGCTTGTAGCTGACATCGTGGCCTCGATTGTTATAGAAATTGCGTATATTTTTTTCTAACACCGTGTTTCCGCCAGTTTGGGGAACCTTGCATTTCCATCAGCATCTTTCTGATCTGAATCCAAACCGGATATGGCGTACTACAAGAACATCTGTTTTGTCGAGGCGCCGCAG
>JAAXUP010000243.1 GCA_013335935.1 Eubacteriaceae bacterium
ATCAGGGTAACCATATTCTCCATTCACCCATTGTAGTGAATTTGGTCCATCCGTTTCTGTGAGTAACCTGTCTGCAGGAATGATTTTAACCAGTTCTTCCGTAAATGAAGAATATCCCAGATCCACTCCCACAGTGAAATAACAGCCATAATCAAGAAGCTTCTTCAATATATCCAATGGACCGCTGTACCAGTGAACAATAGGCGTTTTAGGCTCATATTTGAATATCAGATCGAGAATTTCACTTTCTGCACCCTTTGTATGAAGATTAAGAATCTTATCCTGTTCCCTGGCCTTTTTAAAAAAATAATCGGCGATTCGCATCTGCATAGGATATTTTTCTTTTTCCTCCACCCAGTAGAAATCCAGTCCAACTTCCCCAATACTTGACGAGTCTTGTACCCAATCATCCAATTCATCCAAATGACTGACATATCTTTGTGCCATCCAAGGATGAATACCAAATGAGGGAAGAATCAATGGATGATCCTTTGCAATTTCCTTTGCAAAACAATAGGTCTCCACATCCATGGAACAAGCCAACGTATGAATATCGTTATCTTCAATGACCTTCAGCGCTTTTTCTAAATTTTCTCCATACTGTTCAATATGATTATGGGCATCAACATACATAGCAAACCTCCACAGGATAGTTAGTACCCCAGCAAACTAGTGGAACTTTCTTGTCCATACAAGAATAGCGTCTGCGACGCGTTATTCAAGTATTCTAGGAAAGTTTGGACCCCAGCGAGCTAGTCGAACTTTCCTAGTATATAAAAAAGCACTATATAAGAAATATAGTGCTTGGGTTAAGCGAAAAAACAGCTTTCCTCCGGCGGTGTTACCCGCATCAGGTTCAAAGGGTTAAAGTTAAACTTCTCTCAGCCATTACGGCACCCCCAGCACAAATTCCATATGCAATTACTGAGATTATAACACAGAGGTTACCTTTTTACAAGATAGCCGCCTTCTACTTTTTGAAAAATCCTCCAAGCATATTTCCCAAATCATCCATGATGTTTCCATCTCTATCGGCATCAAGGAGCTTTGACGCCATTCCCATGAGATCGGAACCGCCAGATTTTCCTAAGGCTCCGGCAAGCATTGAAGTCAGACCGGATACGCCTGAAGCATCCAGATTGTCCTGTTTTTTCTTATTCCCCAATGCCCCTAGAATCAGTGGCGCAAGTGTAGACAGCAACCCCATTACCTGACTGGTATCCATCCCGGATTGCTTGGCAAGATTTGTTTGTATTGCTTGATTTTTTCCTCCAAGGACATGTTTCAGGATTTTTGCACCGTCATCCTTGTCAACTTTCTGTAAAAAATCAGACAAATCATCTACTTTGTCATCTTTGTGCCTTTCAAGAGCGCCATTAAGTGCCTGAGCCCCCTGGGGAGTATTTGAATTTCGATTTAGGGCTTCAATAAGGGTAGGGATTCCAATTTGAGTCAGCTTTTTAACCTGGTCCGGTTTTGCATTGACAGATTTGCTTAATTGTTTTAGCGTGTTATCATCCAGCTTGTTGGTCAATAGATCAAGAATATCCATATGATCACTCTCCTTCAATTGTTTTGAGATCAGCGTGTTTAACGCTACATAAAATATATACCCAAACTTTTTGAAATCAATTGAAGTTATTTCCTCCGGAGGATTTATACGTAATTTCACGAAAAATAGATAGAATTTATCTTACTGATGTGGTATATTAGTAAATGTATCAAATGTGGGGGTATAGCGCAGCTGGGAGCGCGCCTGACTGGCAGTCAGGAGGTCTGGGGTTCAAGTCCCCATATCTCCACCATTTTACGTTTAAGCTGAGAAAGTGCAAAAATAGAAGAGGATTCAATTGCAAATTTATTTGCAGATTGGATCCTCTTATTATTTTTATAGGGCGAAGCCCTCGATGGAGGCTATAACGAAGTTATAGCCGGAATCGGCACTTTCTCATGTCTGCAAAGGTTCCTGCGGGATGGAGGCTATGACGGAGTCAGAGCCGG
>JAAXUP010000244.1 GCA_013335935.1 Eubacteriaceae bacterium
AGAAAAAACAGTCAAAGCCGGGATCCAGGCCAAGCGTCTTAAGTGTGGTTGGGATGAAGATTATTTGCTTGCCGTTCTCTCGGTTTGAAATGCGATTACCCTACCTCTTTTGATTATACTGAACTTCCCCCGAAAAAGTGGCTCTCCCGCACTTTTAGTGCTTAAGGGGAATTCGAGAATAAAACCCGTTGCCGGAGTAAATCAAAATTAGCCCTTCCATACATTTTCCGTTTGATTAATTTTAGCCTGTTAACCTGCCCCTCTGTCTGTCCGTTACTCCATTTTTCGCGCAATGCCATGAAAACACAATCGTGATCACGTTGTAACCCAGTAGAAAAATTAACCAAATCGATGATTGAACTATTTAAACACTGATAGATCCAATCATCCAATTCTGTTGAAACACGTTCTCGAACCATTTTTTGAAAATGTTGTGCCAGGTCATAAGCTTTTTCAACATCAGCATCTTGTCGAATATGATTTAGCATGGACTGCTCAACTTTATCCAGGTTGTTGGGATCTTTTACCAGCAACCATGCCAATTGTCTGGGGGCTAAAAGAGTGGCATGATTTTGAACCTGAGCATTGTTTTTGAGGATATGAATTTTAGGTGTATTTTTTGCCGGTTGTTTTCGATGGTGGTGTACCCAACGGGAGACTTGTTTGTAGGTACCTATGTAACCCTGTTCATGGATTTCTCGATACAGTTGACTGCCGTTTTCACACCCTTCATCAAACCGTTTTCGGAGATAAATAATAAACGGATCCAGGATACTTGGAGAAATTTTGTTGGAAGCCCGTTCAGGAAAAGAATGAGACGCTACCAATTTATAAACCGTGGTCCGACTTATGGATAATTTTTTTGAAATTTCCCGGATTGACACATTTTCCTGATGAAGTTTTTGAGCTTCCGTAAACAATTCATAACGACGCTGCCGTTTTGCTTCTCGCAATTCCAATTCGGCCAAAGATAGTTTACGCAATCTTCCCGCTTTTGTTTCTTTATCGTAGCTTGCCAACTCACCCACAACAGGTAATTTATTTAACCGTTCGCGAAAGCGGTTCAACATACGTTCGAGTGCTTCCCGTAGATTATGAAGTAAATGCCAACGATCCGTTATCTGAATAATTTCGGGTCCCCCTTCAGAAACACCTCGCGCATACTCATTTGAACGATCTCGTGTGATGATTTTGATGCCAGGATGAGCTTTGAGCCATTCTGCCAATGTGCCACTTGTTCTATCTGGCAGTAAGTCGATCGGTATATGTTTTTCTAAATCAATTAGAATAGTGCCGTATGTGTCTCCTTTTCTAAGAGCAAAATCATCTATCCCCATGACTCGGGTTGTGTCCGTTTTAGTTGTTGGATAATTTCGTATCAATCGCAATAATGTATCCGGGCTCACCTCTATTTGCAGCTTATTCGCTAAATGAGCACCAGCTTCTCCACCCGATTCAAATGCTATAGCAACCAGGGCATTTTTTAGGCGATTGGTTTTTCTTGCAGATTTGTTGATTATGACAGGCATCTGCTCCACAAATGTGGACTGTGGGCAGTCCTCATTCATGCATCTAAATCTTCGGACTTGTAGTGCCAACCGCACATTCTTATCACAGACTGGTAAATCTTGAGGAAAGCGATTATAGTAACTATGTACTCGAGATGAACTCTTTTGGCAGCGGGGGCAAATCGCTTCTCTTTGAAGAGACTGCGCTTCAATTACCTGTGCTCCATTTTCCCGAATTGTTCCAGTTAACACAAACCCAGTTAATTCGTAAATCTCTTCCAAATTTTCGTGACCTATCTCAGTTTATTTTCTGAAATAGTATGCCTGAATTTTTTTATTTTGGGTTAAGCACTAAAAATGCGGGAGAGCCAAAACTTTGGACACTTTTTAGTTATTTTACAGGGGCCTTGATATGGATTGGAAATCCTCGTGTTCTGCTGTAGGTCAAAAAATCAACCCTGGTAGTTTCGGAACCGTTTGCCGCGTAGT